>JBDTOB010000064.1:0-10061 GCA_039933435.1 Acidobacteriota bacterium
CGGCGGACTTGTCGAGCAGTCCGATCGTGCAGAGGTAGTCGCACAGAATCCGGACTCCCCGTTCCGACGCGCCACACCCGGCCGCGACAGCGGCAGCCGACGCGCTGCCCTGGCCTATGGCGGTGAAGATATCAAGCTCGATCGCGCTCTTGAGAGCCGCCGAGCGCTGGTAGGCAAACAACGTGTCGAACACGATCTCTGCCGACGGCATCGTGGGCATGGCCATTGAGACTTCCTCCAGGGTTGCGAAACTTCGAGTGTAGCGCAGGCCGCGCGGCAGGGCCCGATCGCGCGGCGCGGTGAGGCTGGCGAACCTGCGCGGTCGGCGCTAGAAGGTAAAGTCCTGCCGGATCTGCTCGAGGATCGTCGGGTCCACGGTGCGGCTGTCCGCCTTGTCCGGTTCCTTCTCCGAGTAGAGCTCCAGGCGCACCGGCGCGCAGGCCGGGCCGAGCGCGGCCGGGTCGAATACGTAGAGCCCCTCGTAAATCGCCTCGGTCTCCGATACGCGGCGCTCGATCTTGAAGGGATGAATGGGGGTCACCTCGGCGGCGCCGCAGAAGGCTCGGAGGCGCAGAAATCCCGACTTGAAGTGCTTGATCGGTGGCAGCGACACGCCCTGCGTCCGCGCCGCGCCGCGCGCCACCGTCGTCCAGAAGTTCTCGACCATCTTCGGCGTGACCCGGACGAGCAGGACCGGCGGGTACTCTGCCACGTAGTCGGACCAGTTGCCGAAGTCCATGAGCGGGCGCAGGTAGGGCTGGTCGCGCTCCACCGGACGATCGCCGCTGCGACCCCGTGCGGCGGCACGCGCCGGCGGGTGCGCGGCCCCGTAGGTCATCACCGGCGTGATGAACGCGACGTCGAAGTCCGACGAGGTCAGCTGGTAAGGACTCAGGCTGCCGCCGCGACGCCCGGCCGCGTCCCGGAGCGCGTCCACCGGCCACGGCCGCGCCGGTTCCATCGGCAGGTGACCGGCGCCCGGGACAGCGACGTCGCTGAGCTTCGGCTCCGCGGCGGCGAGGGCTCCGCAGATATCAGCAACGCGAACGACGCGGGCGTCTTCCCGCAGACCGGCATCATCGTCGTTCACCGTGGAGGTCAGGCCAATCAGGCTGCCGTCTGCGGCAAAGGCCGGTCCCCCGGCGCTCCCGGAAGGTAGTCCGAAACTGGCGGCAATGGCGTGCGGCTCGACGCGGATGACGTTCCCAGACGAGATGTCCGTGAACTGGCGCAGCGGCACGCCGATGGCGAAGATTTCGTCGCCGTTGCCTGGAGGGGAGGCGCCGGGCTGCCCGCACCCCGTCGGCACCGGCCGCGCCGACGCCACCAGCGCCGGATCGATCCTGAGTATGGCGACATTCCGAGCCGCATCCGCGACGATCACTGTCCCGGCGACCTTGACGTCGGGCGCCAGTTGCACTTCGACGGCGGTGGCGGTACCGACGCCGCGCAGGCTGGTGGCCAGCAGGCCGCGGCCATCGACGATGAATGCCGACGCGTGCGTGGTGGGCGTCCACAGCCCGACGACGCTGTCCCGCCAGCGCATCAGGATGCCGGCCGGGTCTGGCTCCGCGGGGCCGGATGGTGTTGACGCCGAGGCCAGCGCTTCGACCTGGGCGTTCGCGGCGTTCAGCTCGAGGACGGTGCCGCGGCCGGCGGCGACATCAACGGCCCGGGTCCATTGATAGACGCGACCCTCGAAAGCAAAGGGCCGGTCGGACTCCACGGTGTAGTTGCCCGGGCGCAGGCTGACGTCGGCGGTGCCGTCCATCGTGGTCAGGATTCGCCGGGGCACGGCGCTGGTCGGGTTCTCGCTGATGAGCAGGGGATGGCGCGGGACCGGTATCGCGGTGCCGGCGGCATCGGCCAGCACGACCCGGATGTGGAGGATGCCGGTCGGCTGCATCACCGGCGCGCGCGGCGTGGCCAGAAGCAGCGTGACGAGGACCAGCGCGCGAGCCATGACGCGATCGTCTGCGCAGGACCGCCGGATGTCAACGAGGCCGTCCGTCTGGTAGCCTTGAGCGGACGCCACTTACGACGACACGAGGATTATGGACAGTCGATCGCTCCCGCTGCTGCAGCACCCGCTCGAGACGCCCTCGGCCTTCACCCCCGAGCGGCTGATGGAGGCCGTCCGCGCCGAGCGCGGCCTGCCGCGCGAATCCGTGCCGCCGCTCTGCGTGCTCGACTTCGACGGCGATCTCTCCGATCAGCTGGCCGAGGAGGGAACGACGACGCCGTCGCGGTCGTGGGCGTGCTTCCATACGTCGATGCGGGTGATGACGATCGACGGGCTGCGCTGCGGGATCGTGCCGCGCACCATCGGCGGTCCCTACGCCGTGCTGGTGGCGGAGCAGCTGCATGCGGCGGGCGCCCGGCTGATCGTCGGCCTGACTTCGGCCGGACGCGTGTCGCCGGCCCTGCCCCTGCCGTCGATCCTGGTGATAGACGAGGCGATCAGGGATGAAGGCACCTCGCTCCATTACCTGCCGGCGGCGACGACCGTCGCGGCGCCGACGCCCGGCATCGGCGCGCTACTGGCGGCGGAATTGCGAGCCCTCGACGTTCCGGTCACGACCGGGATGGTGTGGACCACCGACGCACCCTACCGGGAAACGTCGGATCAGCTGCGGATGTGGGCGGAGAAGGGCGTGCTCGCGGTCGAGATGCAGGCGGCCTCGCTGTTCGCCTTCGCGCGGGCGCGCGAGGCGAACGTCGCGATGGTGGCGCTCGTCAGCAACGGCGTGGACGAGGTCTCGGGGCAGTTCGACACCGGGGGCCACGACTTCCGGACTGGTGTGCTGGCCGCGGTGGCCCGCGCCGCCGCGGCGTTCCTCTCGGGCGGAGAACAGAGCCGGTAGGGCCAGGCGCGTTTGTCACCTGGCACCGCGCCGGGGGGCGTTCTTTGACTTGACTTATTCCCATATGGGAATGTATAAAGTCGTATGCCGCGTGCGTCCACCACGTCCGACCCGTTCAACGCCGTCGCCGAGCCCCGCCGCCGCCACATCCTGGAGCTCATTGCGGCCGAGGAGCGTTCGGTCGGCGACATCGCCGACGCCCTGGACCTCGGCCAGCCCTCAGTCTCGAAACACCTGCAGGTCCTGCGGGATGTCGGGTTGGTGACGATGAGACGGGACGGCCGGCGCACGTACTACCGCACCAACGCCGAAACCCTGCGGACGATTCACGACTGGAGCCGGATGTTCGCCGCGCACTGGCGCAGCCAGCTGCGGCGCATCAAATCACACGCCGAGGAGGAACGATGACAGCCACGCTACCCGTCGCAGAAGGCCAGACCTTCACCATCACCGAGGAGATCGCGGTCCGGGCATCGCTCGAGCAGACCTTCGCCTCGCTCGTAGCCCAGATGGGCCGCCTCAACGAGACCCCGGACGGCAAGCCCCTGCCGATGGTCCTCGAGCCGCGTCCGGGCGGGCGCTGGTATCGCGACCTCGGCGGCGACAACGGCCACCTCTGGGGCTTCGTGCAGAGCATCAAGCGGCCGACGCTGCTCGAGATCTGGGGCCCGCTCTTCATGTCGACGGCCGCCACCTCGAACCTCCTCTATCGGCTGACGGAGACGCCCGACGGTACGCTGATCACCTTCACGCACACGCTGCTGGGACCGTTCCCCGGCGACCCGTCCCATATGGGCTCCGGCTGGAAAGCCCTGCACGATCGCGTCCGCGCCGCGGCCGAGGCCTCGACCAGACAGTAGAGGTATTTATGAAGATCATCGACGGTCTGCTTGCCGAGCTCGATCAGGAAGCCGTAGCCACGCGCCGCGTGCTGGAGCGCATCCCGCAGGAGCACCTCTCCTGGAAGCCGCATCCGAAATCGATGTCGCTCGGCCAACTGGCGCTGCACGTCGCCACCGTACCGGGGAACATCGCCGACCTCGCGGCGGTCGACACCATTCCGAATCCCAAGCCGTTCGTCCAGGCCGAGGCGGGCAGCGCCGCCGACCTCATCCCGGCGCTCACGGAGAGTCTCGCCAAGGCCAGGCAGCTGCTCGGGGGATTCGACGACGCGAAAATGAACGCGACGTGGCGGCTGCTGCGCGACGGTAAGGAGCTGATGGCGATGCCGCGCGCCGCGCTGGTGCGGTCGATCATGCTGAACCACTGGTATCACCATCGTGGCCAGTTGCTGGTCTACCTGCGGCTGCTCGATCAGTCGGTGCCGTCCGTGTACGGCCCAACCGCCGATGAAAATCCGTTCATGAGCTGAGGTCAGCGCGGCAGCAGCGCGGACCGCATTGCATCGGCGATGAAGCGGCCGTAGCGCTCCGGGGTCCAGCCGCGCCGGCACACCAGCAGCTCGAACAGCTCCGGTGAGCTGTAGGTGTACAGAATGTCGACGGCGTCAGCCAGGGTGACGCCGCGACGCACGCTGCCCGCCTCGTAGAGGTGCCGCGCGTTGATGGTCATGCGACGCAGCCGCTCGGCGCTCAGCTCGTCGAGCAGCGTCGACATCTCGGGGTCGGTGGCGGCGGCCGCCCGTACCAGAAGCAGGATTGGCGCGATGCGCGGCGCCACCTCGGCGCCGAGCGTGCCCCAGTTGGCGATGATCCGGTGCGGGTCGCGCTCCGCCAGGCGCATCTCGTCGGACCGCTGCTCGGCGGGGACGACGCCCTGTCCCGTCAGACCCCGGCCGGCGAGCGCCCGGACCAGCCCGGGCTTCCCTCCAAACGCTTTGTAGACCGTTTCCACCGAGACTTCGGCGGCCTCGGCGATCCTCGCGATCGTGGTGGCGGCGTAGCCGTCGGCGAGAAACAGCCGCTCCGCGGCGGCGAGGACGGCCGACCGGCTCCGGGCCGCCTGGGCGCGGCGGCCGCTGACGTCATAGGCGCGCTTCCTCCGGGTCACATTTTGTTTTCGTTGCATGCCGCTGTATCTGTTATAGTCTACTGTATTGGAATAATAATCGGAGGTGTGGCATGAAGGCAAGCGCGACTCCAGGGCGACCGGACGACATGCTCGAGCGGCTGCGGACCGCCACCAACGCTCACGACCTCGAGGCGCTGGTCGAGTGTTTCGCCGACGACTACCGGAACGAAACGCCTGCCCATCCCTCGCGGGGCTTCCAGGGAACGGCGCAGGTTCGCCGCAACTGGGAGCAGATCTTCGCGGCGGTCCCGGACATCCGCGCCGAGGTGATCCGGCACGTGGTGGACGGCGAGGCGGTATGGTCCGAGTGGGAGATGCGCGGCACCCGTCGCGACGGGACCGTGCACGCCATGCGCGGGGTGATCATTTTCGGCGTCCGTGAAGGCCGCGCCAGCTGGGCCCGGTTCTACCTGGAGCCGCTGCAGGACACGGGGGAACATGTCAACGAGGCGGTTCGGCGGGCCGTGTCTCCGAACGCGCAGGAGGAGCGATGATTCTCGTGGCCGGCGGCACCGGGCAGCTCGGGTCGACGCTGGTACGGCGCCTGACCGAACGAGGCACATCGGTCCGGGTGCTGACGCGCGCGCCTGGCCGGGCCAGCCATCTCGCCGGTCCGCTCGTCGACATTGTGTCCGGGGATGTTCGAGATCCAGAGAGCCTGGCCGCCGCCGTCGCCGGGGCCGACACGGTCGTTTCCGCAATTCACGGCTTCTCCGGGAAGAACGACGTCTCTCCCCGAACCGTCGATCGCGACGGCAACATCAATCTCGTGAACGCGGCCGCCGGCGCCGGCGCGGCATTCGTGCTGATGTCGATCGTCGGCGCGGCACCCGACAGCCGGATCGGTCTTTTTCGCGCCAAGCACGCCGCCGAGCAGTATCTCCGGCAGAGCGGCGTGCCGTGGACCATCGTTCGCGCCACCGCATTTGTCGAGACCTGGGCGACGGTGCTCGGGGCGCCGCTGCTGGCGAAGAACCAGACCACGGTCTTCGGGCGCGGAGACAATCCAATCAACTTCGTCTCTGCGGGCGATGTCGCGTCGCTGGTTGCGCTCGCCGTCGTCGATCCCGCGCTTCGTGGACGAGTCATCGAGATTGGAAGCGACAATGTCTCCTTCAATCAGCTGGCAGCGATGCTGCAGCACGCAGCCGGCCGGCCCGGTCCGGTGCGCCACATCCCCCGGGCGATGCTGCGAGCCATCGCGACCCTCCTGCCGCCGTTCAACCCCGGGTTCGCCGCCCATGCCCGCGCCGCAGTGGTGATGGACACGTGCGACATGACGTTCGACGCGGGGCCGACGCGACGGGCATTCCCGAGCGTGCCCCGCACTCCGCTGGCCGAGGTGCTCGAGCGGTATGTGGCGGCCCATCAGCCCGCCGCGCGGTAGCGTCCACTCCCGTCAGAGCGAACGAACCGGCAGTGTCGGACGGAGAACCGGCGCATCTTCCTCACTTCCCTGCGCCCGGCCGCCGGACGGACGAGCGCGCCTTGCGGCGCGGCGCCTGCCGGTGCGACTATGCTGCGCATGTCCCGACCGGTCCTGTTGACGTCCGCCCTGGCGGTTGCGCTTACCCTGACCCTCGGGGCCGCTGAGGCCGCGGCCCAGTCGCCTCCGGCCGCCGGCCGCCGCCCCAACATCCTCTGGATCTCGAACGAGGACATGAGCCCGCGGCTCGGCGCCTATGGCGACCCGGTCGCCCGGACCCCCGTCCTCGATCGCCTGGCGCGCGAGTCGGTCCGCTACACCCACGCCTTCACCACCGCGCCGGTCTGTGCGCCCAGCCGCGCCGCGATCATCACCGGCATGTACCAGACGACCATCGGCGCGCAGCACATGCGGACCAGCGAGAACAGGGTCCCGGAGCTGCCCGGACCGTACCAGGCCGTCCCGCCGTTCTACGTCAAGGCGTTTCCGGAGTACCTGCGCGCGGCCGGCTACTTCACGACCAACCGGGCCAAGACCGATTACCAGTTCGGCCTGCCCTTCACCATCTGGGACGACGTCGGGCGCGGCGCGCACTGGCGCAACCGCATCGACAAGAGCCAGCCGTTCTTCTCGGTCTTCAACCTCGAGGTCACGCACGAGAGCCAGGCGTTCCCCTCCAGCCCGATCCGGAAAGGCAAGCGGCTGGTCACCGATCCGGCCTCCGTGCAGGTGCCGCCGTTTTATCCCGACACCCCGGCGGTGCGTGAAGAGCTGGCCCGGCTCTACGACAACATCGCCGACATGGACGGCCAGGTCGGCGAGCTGCTGCAGCAGCTCGAGGACGACAAGCTGGCCGACAACACCATCGTCTTTTTCTGGAGCGACCACGGCGACGGCATCCCGCGCGCCAAGCGATCGCTCTACGACTCGGGGCTGCGGGTGCCGTTGATGATCCGCTGGCCGAAGGGCCTCGGCTCCCCCTTCGCGCCGGGCTCGGTGCGCGACGAGCTGGTCAGCTTCATCGACCTCGCGCCGACGGTGCTGTCGCTCGCCGGCGTCGAGATTCCCACGCACCTGCAGGGGCGCGTGCTGGTCGGCACCGCGGCGGCGCCGCCCCCCGAGTTCGTCTTCGGCGCGCGCGACCGCATGGACATCGAGTACGACATGATGCGCTCGGCCCGCGACGCGCAGTTCCTCTACATCCGCAACTTCGCGCCCGAACTGCCCTACGCCGGTCACATGATCTACCGCAACCAGAGCGCCATCATGCAGGACTGGTTCAGGCTGCAGGCCGAGGGCAAGCTGACCGGACCCGCGGCGCTGTGGATGCGCACGCACCGTCCCGCCGAGGAACTGTTCGACACCATCGCCGACCCGCACCAGATTCACGACCTGTCGGCGGATCCGGCGCATCATGCCAGGCTGGTGAAGATGCGCGATGCGGTCACGGCGTGGATGACGCGCAGCGCCGACCAGGGGCTGATCAACGAGGCGGAGATGATCCGGCGGATGTGGCCAGGCGGCGTCCAGCCCGAAACCGCCCAGCCCTACATCGTCGCGCGCCGCACCACCGACGTGCCGGCGAGACAGGCCTCGATCGCCGTCCGCGAGCCGACCGAGTTCATCATCTACGAGCCGACGCAAGGAGCCTCGGTCGGCTATACCACCGAGGAGGGGCCGGCGGCGCGGTGGCGGCTGTATACCGGGCCGATTCTCGTCGACAGGCCGATGACCCTGCGCGCCAGAGCGATCCGCTACGGCTACAAGGAAAGCGCCGAAACACGCACCACCTTCACAACACAGTGATGCCCACACATGACCTCGTCGTCATCGGGACCGGGACGGCCGCGTCCACGGTCGCGTCCCGCTGCCGCACCGCCGGATGGACGGTGGCAGTGATCGATTCACGTCCGTTCGGCGGCACCTGCGCGCTGCGCGGCTGCGATCCGAAGAAAGTGCTGGTCGCAGCCGCGGAGGCGGCGGACTGGGCGCAGCGAATGAACGGGAAGGGGGTGGCGGGGGAGGCGCGGATCGACTGGCCGCGGCTGATGGAATTCAAGCGGACGTTCACCGAGCCCGTTCCCGCCAGGCGGCAGGCGAGCTTCGAGAAGCAGGGAATCGCGACGTTCCACGGACGGGCGCAGTTCACCGGTCCGACATCGATTTCAGTCGGTGACGACCGGCTGGAAGGACGGCACGTGCTGATTGCCGCCGGGGCGAAGCCGGCCGATCTGCGGATTCCCGGCGGCGAGCACCTGACCACCAGCGACCAGTTTCTCGATCTCGAGCGCCTGCCGGCGCGGATTTTTTTCGTGGGCGGCGGCTACATCGCGTTCGAATTCGCGCATGTCGCGGCGCGCGCCGGCGCCGAGGTGACCATCGCGCACCGTGGAGCGCGCCCGCTGAACGCCTTCGACCCCGACCTGGTCGAGCTGCTGGCCGTCAGGACACGGTCGCTGGGCGTGGCGCTGCACCTGAACACCGAGGTCGCGGGCATCGACAAGGCAGGGAAAGGCTTCGTGGTGCGGGCGACGCGCGACGGCGAGGCGGTGCGATTCGACGCGGATCTCGTGGTCCACACTGCCGGCCGGGTCCCGGAGATCGACGACCTCGAGCTCGACGCCGCCGGCGTCAAATGGAGCCGCCGAGGCGTCACCGTGAACGCGCACCTCCAGAGCGTCTCGAACCCCGCGGTCTACGCCGCGGGCGATGCCGCCGACAGCGGCGGCCCGCCGCTCACTCCGGTGGCGGGCTACGAAGGGCGGATCGTCGCCACCAACCTTCTGGAAGGCCACACCGTTACTCCGGACTACAGCGTGGTGCCGAGCGTGGTCTTCACCCTTCCACCACTGGCGTCCGTTGGTCTCCAGGAGGCGGCGGCACGCGAGCGGGGCCTGTCGTTCTCGACCCGGCACGACGACACCGCCAGCTGGTTCTCGTCGCGACGGATCGGCGAGGAGGCTTCCGGGTTCAAGGTGCTGATCGAAGAAGGGACCGGGAAGGTCCTCGGCGCGCACCTGCTGGGGCCGCACGCCGAGGAAGTGATCAACCTGTTTGCCGTCGCGATGCGCTCCGGCATGACCGCTGCGCAGATCAAGCGGCTGATTCTGGCCTACCCGACGAGCGGCTCCGACATCGGCTACATGGTCTGACGCCGGACTGCGCCAGAAGCAGGCCCTGACACGGATCTAGGCCGAACCGTCGCCCGGATCCCGGTCCTCGACGCCCCGCCGGGGCGCCTGGGGAACGGCTCACGTCGGCACGCCGAGGCGCGGCAACAGCCACACCTGCAGAATCACCCAGACCGCGAGCACGGCCACAACCGTCAACACTGATTCCACATCTACCTCCCCGGGCGACAGGCCACGAAATCCATCATGGCCGTCATCACCAGCGTCCCCAGGAAACCGCCGAGCATCAGCTTCATGATATTCGGTCGCATGTCGTGTCCTCTTTCCTGGTTGAAGAATTCATCCAATAACCTTGCCGGTGCGCCTACGCACACCCTACTCCCGCTGAGCTGCGGCCGGACACTTTCATGCCGAACTCCGCTGCAGTAAGGTCGCACTGCATGAGTGGCGTGAGGGGCGCGAACCTTACAGTCCCTGAGGCGGTAGCGGCGGGCGGCGTTGACAGAACCGTGGCGGCAACGCATCCTGTAGTGGTGACATCGCTCCCGAGGCGGATCGCGGCGCTGCTCTGCGTGCTCGTGTTCGCCCAGAGCGCGATGGTGCAGTGCG
>JBDTOB010000065.1:0-9991 GCA_039933435.1 Acidobacteriota bacterium
GGCAGAGGTCTGCAAAACCTCCATCCCCGGTTCAAATCCGGGCGGCGCCTCCAAAATTCCTAAGAAATTCGCGTCATTGGGCGTGCCTGCGTCCGCGGGTGATTTCTTATTGCTCCCAAGAGCCCTCGAACTCGCTCCTCAGTCCGAAGAGCAACTGTAAGTCGCTGCATCGCGACGAGTTGTCACCGCGCGATGTCGGCAGGGGAGGAGGTTCGCAGAACTTCCATCTGTCGTCGTTGTGCCGGTCCAGCTGGTGTCGGAGTGCGAGGATCTCCAGGCCGCCAGACTCCGCGCCGTTCAGGCTGCACAGATGAGGTAGTTGCGGAAATCGTCCAGTGCGGCCAGCCAATCTCCAGTTTTGCCCCCATTCGCGAACACGTCGAATGGCTCAATTGTAAGTCGGAGAAAGACTTCCGGGACCGAACGTGGAGTTCGAATCCGCTACACTAGTTCCCGCATGTGGGACGCATTACGCCTTGACGTCCGGCATTCCTTCCGTAGTTTGCGACGGGCTCCGACTTTCTCCTTGATCGTCATCGTCACGCTGGCGCTCGCTGTTGGCGCGACGGCGGCCATCGGCAGCCTGCTCAATGCGCTCGTGTTTCGAACGCTCGCGGTTCCCAGTCCCGGTCAGCTCGTGGCTCTGTCCGCCTTCGAGCCCGGTGCGAGTGTGGAGGGCTACTTCTACGCTGACACCGTCAACGCGTACCGCGCGTCCCAGCACTCCTTCGCGCGGATGTCGCTGTATGCCGGCGGCGGTATCGCGCGCGTCGAGGTCACCGGAGCGCGTTCCGGCGTGTTCGAGAACGCCGTGACAGAAGTCGTCTCGCCGGGCTACTTCGACATGGTCGGCGCGCGAGCAACGGCGGGACGGTTCTTCAACGAATCAGATGACGCCGTCGTGGTGATCAGCGAGCAGTACCGCCGGCGCCTCTTCGGGAATGCTTCGGGCATTGGCGAAGTCATCAAGCTCGACACCCTCCCGGCGACGGTGATCGGCATCATCGCGGCGGACGGTTTCGGTGGCCTCCAATCCGACGGCAGTTTCGACATGATCGTGCCCTTCGCGGTGGTGCGCGCGGCGCGCGGCGATCGGTCTACGCCGATCCGATCGAAACAGGTGGTCGCACGTCTCGCCCGCGGCGTGTCCATCGAAGCCGCGCGCGCGGAGCTGCTCGCACGATGGCCGTCCGTACAGGCGGCGACGTTGCCAGGGGGGTTGCCCGAGACCGAGCGGCAGGCGCTGCTCCGTCAGCGGCTGTCCGTGGCGTCGCTCGCGTCGGGCTTTTCGGGCCTGCGCGACCGATACGACACCACGCTCCGGGTGCTTCTGGCGCTGATGGGAATCCTTCTGGCGGTCACGTGCGCCAACCTTGCGGGCCTGACGCTGGCGCGGTCGCTGACGCGGCGCCACCAGGTCGCGATTCGCCTCGCACTGGGTGGAAGCGCGGCGCGCGTGTTCTGGCAGCTGCTCGTCGACGGGATTCTGCTATCGGCGGTGGCCTTTGCGGGCGCGCTTCCGCTCGCGTGGGGAACCATTCGCGTCGTCACCGCATCGCTGGTAAGCCCCCGCGGCCCTACGAGGTTTCCGTCGGTGACGCCTGATGCCGGCGTCATCGCCGCGACGGCGCTGCTCACCATGGGCATCGGCCTGGCGATTGGCGTCGTGTCCGCGTGGCAGTCCGTCGCCGTACGCGTCGACGAAGGACTGCGTTCCGGTCGCGGAGTGATCGGGTCGTTAGGACCGTTCGGGCGCGGTTTGCTCGTCGCACAGGTTGCGCTGACGATGACGCTGCTCGTCGGGGCGGGACTCTTCACGACGACGCTGGCTCACTTGCGCGCGAACGATACGTCCCTCCGGTCGCAGCGCATCGTCTTCTCCCGTGCGTTCCGTGAACCCGGAGATCGGGAACTGTTGCCGCCCGGGTACTACCAGGCGCTCGTCACCGAGCTTGCCCGCATGCCGGACAGCGATGCGGCCGCGCTGTCGGTGTATTACCCGACGTACTTCGGCCTCAAGGTGGCGGTCCCGACGGACTATCACTATACGAGGGCCGACGGTGTCACCCCGCTCGACGGCACGGTGCTGACGGACTTCGTCTCGCCCGGCTTCTTCGATCTGTTCCGATTCCACCTTCTGAAGGGCCGCGACGTCTCGTGGGACGACGGCCTGGGGAAACCTGCCGTCGCGCTGATCTCGGCGTCCTTGGCTCGCGCGGTGTTCCCGGCAGGCGACGAAATCGGCGAGCATATCCGGATTGCCGGACCCGATCGTCGAGACGTCGAAGTGATCGGCGTTGTCGCCGATGCGCCATTCGTCAAGCTGGACGACCCGACGCCGCTCGTCGTCTTCCGGCCGATCATGCAGGAAACGGCACGGACGCAGTTTCCGATCGCCTACGTCCGCGCGACAGGCGACCTCGCGACGGTGCGCGACGGCTATACGCGCGTCATCAAGTCGCTCGGCCATCGGTCGCTGCGAGCGTTCATCACTTCGTCAGAATGGGTCGACGGCGCGCTGGTGCAGGAGCGCTTCACCGCGGCGCTGGCCGCATTCGCGGCGGCGCTCACGGTGCTTCTGAGCTGCATGGGCGTGTACGGGCTGCTCGCCTACTCCGTGACGGCGCGGAAACGGGAAATCGGCGTGCGCGTGGCCCTCGGCGGCACGCGCCGGAACGTCGTCACGATGATCGTGCGGGACGGCCTGAAGATTGCCGTGCCCGGCGTGCTCATTGGCGCTCCGTGCGCGTGGGCTGCCGCGCGGCTCGTACGGGCGCAGCTCTACGGCGTCGCCCCCGGCGATCCCCGAACGCTGCTGTTCGGCGCGGCCATCCTCCTCGCCACAGTGCTCGCCGCGTCGCTGCTTCCGGCGCTGCGCGCATCGCGGGTGGCGCCCGTCGAAGCACTGCGCGAGGAGTAACCATCGAGCCGCCACACTCTTCCACCTCCATCGTGGCGGCACTGGGCGCACATGAACGGGTCACCAATAATGCGCGGTCGACTCGTCACCACTTCCTCGACGTCGCGCTCGACGAGCCATTCAGGAAGCGCGCGCAATTGGACGGGGCTGGTCCCGACCTTCAGCCGCTCGAAGTGTCCGTCACCCTCTGACCTGCCGGGTTTGCGGACCGGTGGTTATTGGAGAACGCCGACTCTCGAGAGAACCGGCTTTTTCGGACCACAGTCAGAGTGACGCTGCAGCGTGGTGCGGGACAAGGTCGTGTTCGTGTTCAACGTCTTCGAGTACGTGAAGAAAACGGTGGCGGGGAATAGATAGGCCTCACGTGCGGCACGCGCCTGGGTCCGTACGAGGTCCTCGCCAGGTTGGGCGAAGAGCAGCTCTCCGTCCTCTCTTTTGCGCTGCGCTATAATCGCGCCGTGGCTGCCGTGCCTCTGAATCTCGACACATCGCCGGAGACTGAGCGCGCGCAGGTCGATGGGTGGCGGCGCATGTCTTCACAAGAAAAGGCGGCGCTCGTCACCGGGCTCACGCGCGCGGCGTTCACCATGACGCTGGCGGGCATTCGGCATCGACATCCAGGTGCGTCGCCGCGAGAACAGCAACTGCGCCTGGCCCTCATCACGCTCGGCCCTGAGTTGGCGCGCAAGGCCTTTCCGGACATCGCGACGCTGAATCTTCGATGACGGCATTGATTGATCCCATCGCCGTCGCCGTGTCGGTGGTCCGCGTGCTCGACGCACTCGGCATCGCCAACACGGTCGGCGGATCGATCGCGAGTTCGTTCGCGGGTGAACCGCGTTCGACGATCGACGTCGACATTGTTGCCGCGATTGAGGCGCGCCACATTCCCGACCTGGTGACGCGGCTCGCGCCCGCGTTCTACATCGACGGGGACGCGCTCCATCGGGCCGTACGGGACCGGAGTGGCACGAACCTCATCCACCATGCGTCCATGCTGAAGATCGACATCTTCATCGCCGGCGGTACACCGCTCGATGCACAGCAGTTGGCCAGGCGCCAGATGATAACGGTCGGCAATGGCGACACGTTCGGTGTCCACCCGCCCGAAGACATTCTTCTCCAGAAGTTGCGGTGGCATCGCCTGGGAGGCGGCGTCTCGGACCGGCAGTGGCGCGATGTGCTCGGCATCGTTCGGGTGCAGGGCGCCCGCCTCGACGTCGAGTATCTGCGGGCGAATGCGCCCACGCTCGGCGTGACGGATCTTCTGGATCGGGCGTTGCGCGAAGGCGCCGAGTAGGCCGCATCAGCGCAACCCCGACTCGCTTCCCGTGGCTCCCGGGCGGTACACAGGTCCCCTCCATGAAGGCTGCTACGGCCCAGCACTGCGCTCTTTCCATCTCCCTCCCGCCTCCGGAGATCCATAATGACCCGGGGAACGACCAGACCCCGGAGACCCTCACATAACGGCGGACGTTTCGGCCACGTCTCAGGCGCCATTGATGCCGCGGGGCGGCGCGCGCCCGGTGGCCAGCGAGGCAGCAAGGCGAACATGTTGACGCTCCGGAGGTGGACCCTCACGCTGCTCTTGGCGGCTCTGCTCGGGGCCCTCGTCCCCTCCAGCGCCGCCGCGCAGGGCTGCACGTATACCGCCAGCAGCACGTCGCTGACGTTCGGGCACCTCGAAGGCGGGACCAGCGTCGAGGTCAGCTACCCGGCCTCCTGCTCCCCGGCAACGCCGACGAGTGAGCCCTGGATCTTCACCACGGTCTCGGACAACCGGACGCCCACGAGCGCTCCGATGTCGATTAATGTGACCGAGAACGTCACGGGGGTCAGCCGCACCGGCACGATTCGAATGAACGGCCAGCCCCTCGTGTCGATCACCCAGGGGACGGAGCCATGCGTGACCGGCTTCACCCCTGCGGTGGTCCGCTCAAACGCTGCAGGGGAGCTGCGGACGGCGACGCTCCACACCGCTGCCGCCGACTGCCAGTGGTCCCTGCAGGGTTTTCCCCTATGGGTCGCGTTTCCGTCGCCATTGAGCGGCCGGGGCCCGGCAACCCTCAGCTTCCCGTTCACGCCGAACCAATATGGCGCCGCGCGAACCTTTGACCTCTCCTACGGCGGGCGCACCATCCGGCTCGAACAGGATGGCGCGTCATGCGTCTTCTCGATCGCCCCGACCGATCGGACGATCGGGCCGAACGGGGGCACGTTCTCGGTTGCAGTGGCCGGCGTCGGCTCGGCGTGCGATTACACCGCCATCATTTCTCCCGGCCTGACGGCGATCGCCGGCGCGGCCGGCGTCGCGCCCGCCACGCTCACCCTGAGCGTCGGGCCCAATACGACGCCCAACAAACTTACCTTCTTCGTGCTCGTCCAGAATGCGCTGCTCACGGTCACCCAGGACGCCTCTCCCATCCTGACCGACCCTACGGACCTCACGTTCGCCTACTACGCGCCAGCGGGCGCCTCGCCGCACACGACGCGGCCCGAGCGCGTGCGCATCACGAACCTGACGACACCGACCGCCGGATGGACGGCCTCGGCGACTGTCCCCTGGGTCACGTTCTCGCCGGGCTCTGGCTCCGCCCCGGGCTCGTTCGCCATCGCCGTCGATGCGGCCGCTGCCGCCCTCATGCCCGACGGCTTCTCCCACGGCATCGTCGACATCCGCTCTGCCGATGCACCGGACAGCCCGTATTTCATCTCCGTCGGCCTTCACGTGCTGCGGACGATCGGGAGTCGGCCGCGCGGGGTCTTCGAAACTCCCCGCCTCAATGGCGCGGTCGCGAGCGGCGCCATTCCCGTCACCGGCTGGGCGACTGACGACATCGGCATTTCACGCATCACCATCAGCCGCGCGGCCGTCGCAGGAGAGACCGCGGGCGAGGTCTACGTCGGCGACGCGGTGCGCGTGCTCGACGCCCGACCCGATGTGGCGCAGGGGGCACCTGAGGGACGTCGTGCCGGATGGGGCTACATGCTGCTGTCCAACGTGCTGCCGAACGGCGGCAACGGCACCTTTACGCTGTTTGCCGACGTCACGGACATCGAAGGACAGACGACACGCCTGGGTCCGCGTCTGGTCGCCATCGACAATGTGAACGCGGTGGAGCCCTTCGGCACCATCGACGAACCCGCGCAGGGCGCGACTGTCTCGAAGACGATCGTCAACCGAGGGTGGGTTTTGACACCGGCCGGCAAAATGAGTCCCGTGGACGGATCGACCATCAAGGTCTACATCGACGGAGCCCTCGTGAGCGCGGTGGACCGGTACAACCAGCCGCGACCGGACGTACAGGCGTTTTTCCCCGGTCGGGCAAACTCTCCCGGGCCCGGGGCACAGCTCACGATTGACACCACTCGCTTCGCGGACGGCGTCCACACCATCGCCTGGGGTGTGATCGACGACGCCGGGGTGCCGGCGGGGATTGGATCCCGCTACTTCACCGTCAGCAACGGCGCGGCATCGCAGGTCCTGGCCGCCACCGATGCCTCACGTTCGGCCCGATCACTCGGCCGTCTGCCGGCGTTCTCCACCGACGTCTGGGCACGCACCGGCATGGATGACACGGGCTGGGCGTTCAGCGCGGCGAGGGACGCCACGGGCGCCCGGGTGGTGCGCGCGAGACAGGGGCAGCGCCTGGAGCTGTTTCTCGACCCGATGCTCCAGGGCGGTTGCGGCGCCGGCTATGAAGGCTACAGCCTCATGGGAGAGATCGCGGGTCCGCTCCTGGTGGGCGCATCGCTCGATCGCGAGCACGGGATCTTCAGGTGGCAGCCGCCCGCCCAATTCCGTGGAGCCTATCCGTTCTTCTTCGTCCACAGATCCTGCGGCGGCACCGAGCGCGTGCTCCGTGTCACCGTGATCCTGGACTCCGGTCCGTGAGCACGCGAATGGCGAGCGCGGCTGATCGCGCTTCGCAGCAACTAGAGGCCGCTCATTGGCGGTCAGCCGTCGCGCTTCAAGCGCAGCCGGGCCATCACCTTTCGCGGGTCAACCGACGGGTGGAACGCACGTGCCGCCGGCAGCTGCAGGTAGGCAATGAAGCCGACGGCAAGCAGGCCCAGTGCAGGAGAGTGGATCCGGACCGCTCGCAGGACCTCGCACGACAGGAACACATACACCGAGAAGCGGGCCCGCTCGTGCCGCCGCAGCATCAGCATGCCGACGATGGGCGCGATCAGGAAGTACACGAGTCCGTCCCACAGTCTCGGACTCCCGTAGTTGAGCCAGCGCGTCCGCAACAGCAGCGCGGCGGCATGAAGCAGCGGACTGGCGAGCAGGGCGAGCGTCAAGACCCACAGTCCGACCGGACGGCGCGGCTGCTCGTCGAGGGCGTCGGCCGGACGGCCCACGCCGTCAGCCGCTTCGGAAGATCTGACATCGTGCCGTTTCAACATCTGAAGTCTACGCAGGAATCCGCTCGACGCGTTACGGCAACGCACGCAGGCCGAAGAAGTCTGCGGCGTCGACGACCACGGGATCCTCGAGCGTCAAGGCTCGTATCGAGCGGAGCTGCAGCTGTGCTGCGGCGCGGTCGAACAGCGTCACATTGATCCAGAGGGCTTCATAGGTGGACCACCAGCACACGCCCGCAGCGCGTCGGTGCCGATCGTGCAATGCGAGCGTCTGCGGCTGCGTGATCTGACGGTCCCGCGTCGCGACTCGCGACGGGCGCAGGCGCTCACGCCGCAGCACCACCGGATCGTCGAGATCGACGAGCTCGGCGTCGTCGTCCAGCTCGAGGTCGGCCAGGGCCAGCGGCAGCCCGCGGCGTCGGAGCAGAGACGGCAGCAGCCGTTGCCCACGGAACCGGGCGAGCTGTTCGACGATGGTCGAAAGGGGAGAGACGGAAAGATACAGGCAGCCGAAGCGGTCGGGATTGTCGTGGCGTCCCTCGCCCTGGTAGAGGCGCGGAAACCAGAGCGGACCGTCAGGTCCGGCGCGAGCGGCCCGCTCGTCCCAGGCGAAGCAGCGGTGGAGGATCACACGCGGATCAGGGGTGTCATGCGAAGGTATCCGACCGCTCGGCGCGAATCGCGCGCATCAGCTCCTCGGTGCGGCCCAGGCGGATGAGATCGACAGGCCGGCGATCGCCGAGCAGCGGATTGACGCCGAAGAGCCAGGCCAGCGCCGCATCCTGATCGTAGATGCGCAGCACGTTCGACCAGACGAGCTCGAGCAGGTCGACTTTTTCGGCATTGAGCGGGTCGATGCCGGCACCGCGAAGCCAGCGTGTCACCTGCGAGCGGCTGACGCCGAGCAGGTCGGCCAGGCGGGCGGCGGAGCGGAAGTCGACACTGAGCGTCCGCACTTTCTGGGCCAGGGCCACAGGCATGTCCTCACTATAGCGCAACAGAACGTGTTGCGCAACAGTTCGTGTTGCGGAGTGTTGGGAGGTGCACTCGCTGGCGTCAGGCTCCCCCCTCCCGCTTCTTCCTCGCGTCGCGCGCCAGGGTCAACGCATCCTCTGCGGTGAGCCGTCCGACTTTGCCGCTCGAATAGACGGCGTGGACGATCTGCCCTTCTGCATCGAGCACGAAGGAGGCTGGCTGCACGTGCGGCGTGCCCTCGTGCAGGCCGGTGTAGCAGCCGATCAGCCGCGACGTCGCCGCCGCATCCAACCCGTAGAGCACCGGAAAGTCGAGGCCGAGCTTGTTGACCGTGCCGAGGGCGTCCTCGCGCGCATCGGACGAAAGAGCGATGAGGCGCACGTCGAGCTCGTCGAGCTCGGGCTTGTGCTTCTGGAAGTCAGCCAACTGCTGACGGCAGTGGCCTCACCAATAGCCGCGGTAGAAGATCAGCACAGCCGTATGCCCGGCAACCTCATCGGGGAGCCGAACACTCCGGGCGCTTGTCGAGTGCCCCTCGAGCTGGGGAAACCGCTGTCCGGTCTGCAGTGTGTTCATGACACGGAGCATGCCAGAATCGAGCCCGATGGGCCAACCGGTTGGTACCATCGAGTTGCGGGAAATCGTCCGCGGCTGGATACTGCAGCCATGACCTCAGCCACAGATCGGCGCCGCGCATTTCACCAACTTCATGCCACCGGGTGCTTCGTGATTCCCAACCCCTGGGACGCCGGCAGCGCCCGCATGCTGGCGCGGCTTGGCTTCGCGGCCCTGGCGACGACCAGCGCGGGATTCGCCTGGTCGCTCGGACGCGCCGACACGCAGGTGTCGGTGGAGGAGATGCTGGCGCACCTGCGCCTGGTAGCGGAGAGTGTGGAGATCCCGGTCAGCGCCGACTTCCAGGGCGGCTTCGCGATTCAGCCCGCCGACGTGGCCGCCAATGTCATCCGCGCCGCGGCGACCGGCGTCGCCGGGCTGTCGATCGAAGACTCCACCGGCGACGCGCTCCAACCACTCTTCGATTTCGCGCTGGCGGTCGAGCGCATCCGGGCAGCCCGGCGGGCCATCGACGCTGAGTCAAACGGCCTGCTCCTGACCGCCCGCTCGGAAGGCTTCATCGTCGGCCGTCCCGATCTCGCGGAAACGATTCGCCGCCTCACCGCCTACGCCGAGGCCGGTGCCGATTGCCTCTACGCGCCCGGGCTGCGCAGCCTCAGCGACATCCGCGCCGTGGTCGCGGCGGTCGCGCCGAAGCCGGTGAACGTGCTCGTCGGGACCGGATTCACCACGGTCGCCGAGCTGGCCGATGCCGGCGTCCGCCGCATCAGCGTCGGCGGCGGGCTCGCTCGCGTCGCCTGGACCGCATTTTTCGCCGCCGCGGAGGAGATTGCCCACAGCGGGACGTTCACGGGTCTCAGCGGGATCCCGCCCTTCCCGGAGGTCAACGCGCGCTTCGCCAAGGGCTAGCGGGCGTTCGGCCCTTCCAGCTGCCGCAGTCGGATGTCCTTGAGGGCCGACTTGGTCCGATAGGACGCGATACCCAGCGGGTGTGACGGCTCGACTTCGATGCGCGTCGAGACGGTGACGCCGACGATGGACTGGCTGACGATCTGGCGCTCGTCGAGCCAGGCCTCGATCTTTTCGGGGGTGACCCTGATGCGGACCTTGTACCAGCGGCCGGACTCGAAGTCGATCGACTGCGAGGTGTCG
>JBDTOB010000066.1:0-9823 GCA_039933435.1 Acidobacteriota bacterium
CGCGAAATGGCCGTCAGCATGACACCAGCCGCTCGATCAGCCTTGCCTCATGGCGCGCTTGAGGCGCGATGATCCGCGTCACCCTCGAAAAGGGGCGGAGCCGGGATCCGTACCCGCCCGCCACGGTGTCCTTGCTGATGAAGCCGTCTCCGCCCTTGATGTCCGCCAGCACAATACGCATGCATGCCGTCCGTCGCGCCCCTTGACAGGGCGAACCATGTTTTGTCGAATTCGCGTCACCGGCGAGCCAGGCAGCCGGACCACGCGCCACCGGGCGTGAGCTGACGCGAGCAGGAGTTCGACTAGACGGAGGGAGCGGGAGGAGGGCGGGGGCCGACGTGGATGAAGAACGGCTTCGAGAGGGCGGCGGCTTCCGCGCCCGGCGCCTGGCGCCACGCCGGGGACACGGGGGCGCCGTGATCGGTTCGACTCGCGGGCCACGGCGCCAGCGGCGTCGTCACGCGGGCCGCGGGCAGCGGCTCGAACGGACTGTCGTCCAGAGTGCGATGCGCGGAACGGTTGAAATCGGGGACGGCCGGGGCCCGGCGCGGACGGAATGCCCGGAAGCCGTGGCTGCCTCTGGTCCAGATTCGCAGCGCCTCCGTTCGGCCGCTGGCGATCAACTCCGGACGACGGTCATCGTCCAGGTCAGCGGCGACGAGGTGGAGCACTGGCTCGCGGCTGCGGATGATCTCGGTCGTGCCGGTGCCGGAGAGCCAAATGCGCAGGACGGACGAGTCTTCGCCGCTGAGCGTGACGTGGTCGCGCTGGCCGTCGCCGTCGAAATCCGCCGCCAGCGCCGGGTCACGCGCATCGACGCGCGGAGCGCCGAGCAGCACCGCGCAGCACAGCAGCCAGAGGACGCGGCGCATCGACGAAGCCATGCGGGTCATGGGGCTGCTCGAGTATACAACGCCGAGTGAGAACCCCTCCGGCGACCCCAGCCTCCGCCAGAGCCTGGGGTGGGCAACCGACCGCCATCGAATGGAAACGGGTTACCTTCGCTTCGTGGGTACCGTGCTGGATGAACCGCTGAAAAAGGCCCTGTACGTGGCGAGCGGGGACCTGAAAAGCGTCCCCGTCGGTGTGGTGGGAAGTCGTCGCCAGCCAGAGTGGCGGTCGAGCGCAGCTGTCCAGTGTTACAGCAAGCGGAATGCCAGCCCGCCGTCGCCGGCCCCGCCGGGGGACATTGCAGTCGTGTGACCACCTGTGGGATACATCTCCTGTGCGTCTGCGGTGTCTGGTCGCCATTCTTCCCTTCCTGGCCTCCTCGGGAATCGCCTTCAGCGGTCAATCGGGCGCGGCCGGGCTGACCAGCGGCGCCGCCATTTACCAGGCGGGTTGCGCGGGCTGCCACGGTCCGGACGGCACGGGAGCTCCGGACACGACCGTGGGCTTCGACAAGCCCGCCACCTTCCCCGATTTCACCGACTGCGCGAGCACCACACCCGAACTGGACGTCGACTGGAAGGCCACCATTCGTGGGGGAGGGCGCGGTCGCGGCTTCTCGCGCATCATGCCGTCGTTTGCCGAGCAGCTGACCGACGCCCAGATCGACGCCGTCATCGCCCACCTGCGCTCCTTCTGCCGGGATCGGTCCTGGCCCCGCGGAGAGCTCAACCTGCCGCGGCCGCTGACCACCGAGAAAGCTTTTCCTGAAGACGAGACGGTCGTTACCACCGTGATCGGCGCCCGGCATGCCCCGGACATCACCCACGCGATTGCCTACGAGCACCGCTACGGCGTTCGCACTCAGCTGGAGGTGTCGATCCCTCTGGCCAGCCTGCACGACGGGGCGGGCACGCTGGCGCGTGGCGTCGGAGACGTCGGTGTCGGTGTCAAGCGCGTGATGCTGGCGAGCGCCCACTCGATCCTGAGCGCGCAGGGCGAGGTGATCCTGCCGACGGGCAACCAGGAGAAGGGGCTGGGGACAGGCGTCACGGTGTTCGAGGCGTTCGCCGCCTACGGGCAGATCCTGCCGTCGAACCTGTTCCTGCAGGCGCAGGTCGGCACCGAGCAGCCGACGTCGAGGCGCGAGACGCCGCGCGCGGTGTTCGGGCGCGCCGCGCTCGGCGCCAGCTTCCGGCAGGAGGGCGGGGTCGGGCGGATGTGGTCGCCGATGCTGGAGCTGATTACCGACCGCGACCTCGAGGACAACGCCCGGACCAACGTCGACGTGATGCCGCAGTTCCAGGTGACGCTCAACCGGCGCCAGCATATCCGCGCCAGCATCGGCCTGCAGGTGCCGGTTGCCAATACCGCGGGGCGGTCGAAGCAGGTTGCGTTCTACCTGTTGTGGGACTGGTTCGACGGCGGCCTTCTGGACGGGTGGAAATGAGACGCTCACGACTGCTTGCTGCGGCCGTGCTGGTGGCGGCGGTCGCGCTGCTTGGCCGCCTCAGCGTGGTAGCGCGGGCGCAGGCGGCGCGGGCGCAGACACCCGCGCCGCAGTTCCAGACCTCCGACCGGTGCGTGGCCTGCCACAACGGGCTGTTGACCCCCTCGGGCGCCGATGTCTCGATTGGCTTCGAATGGCGGGCGAGCATCATGGCCAACTCCGCGCGCGATCCCTACTGGCAGGCGAGCGTCCGGCGGGAGTCCGCCGATCATCCGGAGTCCCAGGCGCCGATCGAAGACGAGTGCGCGACCTGTCACATGCCCATTCCCCGCTCCGCCGCCAAGGCGCGGGGCGAGCGCGGCCAGGTCTTCGCCCATCTGCCGTTCTCGGCCGACGCGAAAGAAGGGCGCGCCGCGGCGGACGGCGTGACCTGTGCCGTCTGCCACCAGATCAGCAGCGACGGCCTCGGGACGCCCGAGAGCTTCAACGGCGGCTTCGTCGTCCACGGATCGGCGGATCCGACGGAGCGCCCCGAGTACGGGCCGTTCGACGTCGATGCCGGGCACCGCCGCATCATGCTGAGCTCGTCGGAAGGCTATCGCCCGACGCGCGCCGACCACATCCGCCAGTCGGAGCTCTGCGCCACCTGCCACACGCTGATCACGACGGCGCTCGGGCCGAACGGCGCGACCATCGGACGGCTGCCGGAGCAGGTGCCGTTCCAGGAATGGCAGCACAGCGACTATCGCGACAGCCGGAGCTGCCAGTCCTGCCACATGCCGGTGGTGCAGGAGCCGGCGCCGATCACCCGCGTCTTCGGCATCCTGCGCGAGGGGGTCTCCCGGCATACGTTCGTGGCCGCGAACTTCTTCATGCAGCGGATGCTCAATCGCTATCGCGACGAGCTCGAGGTGGCGGCGCTGCCGCACGAGCTCGCGGCGGCGGCCGACGGCACGGTCCACTACCTCGCGACGGAGTCCGCGAAGATCCGGATAGACGACGTGCAGGTGAACGGGGACGAGCTGCGCGCCGACGTCATCGTCGAAAACCTCGGCGGACACAAGCTGCCGACCGCGTATCCGTCGCGGCGCGCCTGGCTGCACGTGACGGTGCGCGACGCCGGCGGCGCGACGGTCTTCGAGTCGGGCGCCCTCAACCCGGACGGCTCCATCCAGGGCAACGACAACGATGCCGATCCCCTGAAATTTGAGCCCCATCACACCGAGGTGCGCAGCGCGGCCGACGTCCAGGTCTACGAGAGCATCATCGGTGACGCCGCCGGGCACGTGACGACGGGGCTGTTGTCCGGCGTGACCTACCTGAAAGACAACCGGTTGCTGCCGCGCGGCTTCGACAAGCGCACGGCCGGTCCCGACATCGCCGTCCACGGTGGGGCGCTGGACGATCCGGACTTCACCGGCGCCGGCGACCGCACCCGCTACACCGTGCCGGTCGGCGCGGCACGCGGTCCGTTCGTGGTGGAGGCGGAGCTGCGCTACCAGCCCATCGGCTTCCGCTGGGCGAACAATCTCAGGCCGTACAGCCAGCACGCCGAGCCGCGCCGGTTCGTGGGCTACTACGATGCGATGGCGTCGGGATCAGCCACCACCCTGGCCCGCGCCGTCAGGTAGCGGCCGTCCGCTCTGTGACGCGGGCGTCACCTTGCGGTGAGCAGTCCGCTACCCACCTTCATCAATCGTGACCGAAACGTGTCGCGGTCGCGAGCCAGCCGTTGACCCAACCGTATAGCGGCGTCAGTGAAGAAGTGCCTGTACGTGGCGAGCGGGGACCTGAAAAGCGTCCCCGTCGGTGTGGTGTGAGTGTCGTCGACCGTCCAGAGTGGCGGTCGAGCGCGGCTGTCCATCGATAGAGCAAGCGTGATGCCATATCGGCAGCGGGGACGCGTGCCATGGCTTGCTCACCGGGGATCACGCGGACGCCAGGGGAAGAACGCCGGGGTTCTGGCGATGTAGTCGCGGTAGCCGGGCTTCGACGCCTTGAGGCCGTCTTCGAGCAGCGCCACGCCGGAAACGCGGACCAGCAGCAGCGTCATCAGCGCCGGGCTGAGCGCGGTGAGCCAGCCGACCGGGGTCGCCAGTGCGATCAGAAAAAGCCCCCACCACAACGTGGCGTCGCCGAAGTAGTTCGGATGCCGCGTGTAGCGCCAGAGGCCGGTGTCGAGCACCCGCCCGCGGTTGGCGGGATTGGAGCGGAAGCGCCGCAGCTGGCGATCGCCCGTCACCTCGAAGCCGAAGCCGATCGCGAACACCAGCACGCCGGCAGCATCGATCGCGGTCAGGCCACCAGGGACCGGCGCGGTCACCGCCGCCAGCACCGTCAGCGAGACGAACCACAGCAGTCCGCCCTGCAGCCAGAAGACGATGAACAGGCTGCGCCACCAGAAGGCGTGGCCGTGCGCGGTGCGCATGGCCGCGTAGCGTGGATCCTCGGGGGCGCCACGGCCGCGGTGGAAAATGTGGGCCGCCAGCCGAGCGGCCCAGATCGTGACCAGCGCGGCCACCAGCCACGACCTGGCGGTGCGCTGCGGCGCCAGGATCAGGTACAGCCAGGCAAGCAGCGCGAAGCCAGGGCCCCAGCAGATGTCGGCGATGCTCGCGTCCCTGAGCCTGACGCTCACGCCCCAGACCACGGTCAGGAGGCCGAGGATCACCGCCAGGCCCATGAGGGCGATGTGGGTCATGGTGTTCGTTGTCTCACGCCGAGCGGCCGCCGAGGCGGAGCAGCTCCCGCTGGAAGGCGTGATAGTCCGGCAGCAGGAGCCCGCGCCGGCCGATGAGCGCGGCGTGCGCCGCTGCGCCGCTGCCGCCAGCCCACAGTTCGACGTCTGCCGGGAGCTCGCGCACGACGGTGCGGAGCTCGCGCTCGACGGACCTGGCCTGGGCGCCCGCGGTGATGCCGAGCACCAGCACCTGCGCCCCGGCCGGGACCGCGCTGTCGACGATGTCGCGGGCGGGCAGATCGGGCCCGAGGTAGGCGACGCCAAGACCGCTGCCCGCGGCCAGCATGGCGGCGCCGAGCGTCCCGATCTCGTGGCGATCGCCAGCCAGCGTGGCAAACAGCAGCCGCGTCGTGGCATCAGGACGGGCGTGCATGCGGAGAAACGAGCCGAGGATGTTGCGGATGGCGGAGGCCATCAGGTGCTCGTGCGCGACGCTGCCGCGGCCGCTGTGCCAGTCGTCGCCGACCCGCACCAGTAGTGGCATCAGGACGTCCTGGACCAGCGCCAGCGGACGCCGCATCAACGCCAGGCGTGCGATTTCCTGATCGATGGCGGCGGCGTCGAAACGGCGGAGCGCGGCATCGAGGCCTGCGCTATCGACTGCATCTGGCGGGGCGGAGTCCTGGACCCGTGCGCCCGCCGCACCCGGTGGTGCCGACAAGTGCGCCAACGCGTCGTCGTCCAGGGCGGCCACCCGGCCGATGGCGTGCCCGCCGTCCACCGCCGCGCGCAGGCGCCGCAGGCGGGTGACGTCCGCCTCGGTGTACATCCGGCCGCGAGCGTCGCGCGACGGCGTCACCGCCCGGTAGCGCCGCTCCCAGGCACGCAGGGTGTCGATGGCGATGCCGGTCAGCCGCGAGACCGCGCGAATCGGGTAGCGGGGCGTGTCGCTGCTCAACGCGCTACGAGCCGGACGATCACGGAACAGGCAGCGGTCGCGAACGTGCCCCATGCGGTGTCGGCCAGCGTCAGCACGAACGGCCACTGCCGCAGCGTCGAGTAGTTGGTGAAGTCGTAGACGCCGTAGACCACCAGGCCGAGCAGTCCGCCGCAGAGGGCGGCCGCCGCCACCGTGTCCGCGTGCGGCATGACCAGGAACGCGATCCCGACGCCGAGCAGCACGTAGACAACGAACGCCGCCGGCCAGTTCGGCGCGATGCCGCCGTCCGAGAGCCGGACGATGGGGGCGAGTTGATCGCGGTAGAAGCCCTTCATCAGGACGCCCAGCCAGATGCCGTCGAGCACCATGAAGGCGACCGCGCCGACGGCCACGAGCTTGAGTGTGTATCCCACTTGCATCCCCCTGCTTGCCAACCGAGTTCAGCCGTCAGCTTACCGCAAGATCCGGTTCTCGTCTAGTTATTGTCATGGACAAATATTTGACAACTGGTCCAACATGATGATATTCCTGATCGGGATGAAGGCAATTGCGGTGGTCGGAGCGGGCATTTCCGGACTGGCGGCAGCGTATCTGCTGAGTCGGGAGTACCGCGTCCATCTCTTCGAGAGAGAGGCGCGGCTCGGCGGCCATACCCATACGATCCTCGTGGACGCCCCCGGCGGTCCGGTCGCGCTCGACACCGGTTTTCTGGTGCACAACGACCGCACCTATCCGAATCTCGTGCGTCTGTTTGCCGAGCTCGGCGTCGCCACCCGCGACTCCGACATGTCGTTTGCGGTGGCCTGCCCGCGCACCGGCCTCGAGTACAGCAGCCGCGGCGCCAGCGGCTTCTTCGCCCAGCGCCGCAACCTGGCGAGCCCCACGCATCTGTCCCTGCTCAAGGAAATCGTCCGCTTCAACCGCGAGGCGCCGGCGCTGCTCGCGGCCGGCGATGCCGACCGTCAAAGCCTCGGCGACTTCCTCGAGTCTCGCCGCTTCGGCGAGTCGTTCACCCGGCACTACCTGCTGCCGATGGCGTCGGCCATCTGGTCCGCCTCAATTGACGCGATTCGCTCCTTTCCGGCGTTGACGCTGGTCCGCTTCTTCGACAATCACGGCCTGCTTTCGCTCACCGCCCAGCCGCGGTGGAAGGTCGTCGACGGCGGCAGCCACACCTACATTCCACGGCTGACGGCCTCGATCACCGGAACCATCCACACGGATGCGGCGATTCACGAGGTCCGCCGCGCCGACACGGGCGTGACGCTCAGCTTCCGCGATCGCCCGTCGATGCGCTTCGACGCCGTGGTCTTTGCCTGTCACGGGGATCAGGTCCTGCCGCTGCTCGGAGACCCGAGCGACCACGAGCGCGACGTGTTCTCCCGCTTCACGACCACCGCCAACGCCGCCTGGCTGCACACCGACGCCTCCGTCCTCCCCCGGCAGCTGCGGGCCAGGGCATCGTGGAACTACCTGCTCGGCGACCAGGCCGACGCATCGCCGATGGTGACCTACGATCTCAACCGCCTCCAGGGGCTGGAGACGACGGAGCAGTACTGCGTGACCCTCAACCCCGACAGCCGCATTGACGACCGGCGCGTGCTGCGCCGGCTCGAATACCGGCACCCCCTCTACACCCTCGACGCCATCCGGGCCCAGCAGCGGTGGCGCGAGGTCAGCGGCGTCAATCGCACGCACTACTGCGGCGCCTACTGGCGCTATGGCTTCCACGAAGACGGCCTGGCCTCCGCCATCAGGGTGGCCGACGCCCTGGGAGTGACGTGGTGATCGAGTCCGGCCTCTTCGTGGGCACGCTCCGGCACCGCCGCTTCGCGCCCGTAGCGCATGCTTTCACCTTCCCGCTGTTCATGGTCCTGCTCGACATCGAGCGGATCGACGAGCTGATGTCGGTGTCGCAGCTGACCAGCCGCAACCGCTTCAACTGGGCCAGCTTCGACGACCGCGACCATCTCGGCAACCCGGCGCGGCCGCTTCGCGAACGGCTGGCGGCCGACGCCCGGAAGAACGGCGTCCACCTTCCGGAGGGCCGCATCTTCATGCTGACCCACATGCGCTATCTCGGGCACTGCTTCAACCCGGTCTCGTTCTTCTACTGTCTCGACGGCGACGACCAGCTTCGCCTGGTCCTCGCCGAAGTCAGCAACACCTTCGGCGGGGCGCACAACTACTGGCTCCGCCCCCATGCCGGATCTCCGGCGTTCCGCTCGGCCGCGAAGAAGTCGCTCTACGTCTCCCCCTTCATGCCAGTGGATCTGGACTACTCGTTCGCGTTGACCCCCCCCGCCGACCGGCTCGTGGCCCATATGGAGACCCACAAGGACGGCGAGGTGACCTTCGACGCCACGCTGCTGCTCGATCGCCGCCCATGGACGGCCGCGGAGATCCGCCGTGTGCTGGTCCGCCATCCGGCGATCACCGCCAGCGTGGTGGCGGGCATTCACTGGCAGGCGCTGCGGCTCTGGTGGAAAGGCCTGCCGATCGTCCCCCGCGCCACGCCGGACGGCGTCGGCGAGCGCGAGGCCTGGGAATCCGCACGGCTGCGGCGGGCCGGCTCGGAAAGGGAGCAAGTCCAATGATGACGAAATGGGCCAAGGCGGCCTTTCTCTCGAGTCTCGACGGCCTCCGCGGCGGCACGCTCGCGGTCGAGTGTCCCGATCGCACCTACCGTTTCGGTGCGCCTGGCGGCCTCGACACCCTGCTGGTCGTTCGCGACGAGCGCTTCTTCCTGCGCGCCCTCACCGGCAGCGACATCGGCCTCGGCGAATCGTTCATGGATGGCGACTGGACCACGCCCGACCTGGTCTCGCTCACCCGGCTGATGCTGCGCAACCGCCGCGTCCTCGACAGCCAGAGCCGCGTCACCGGCGCCGTGCGGCGGCTCACCGGCGCGCTGGCGCGCCGCCTGCGCGACAACTCCCTGGCCGGCAGCCGGCGGCACATCCATCGGCATTACGATCTCGGCAACGATTTCTTCGCGCTTTTTCTCGACACCGAGCTGCTGATGTATTCATGCGGCTACTTCGAGTCCGACGCCGACTCGCTCGAAGCGTCGCAGGCCCAGAAGGTCGATCGCATCTGCCGTCAGCTGGCGCTCCAGCCTTCGGATCACGTGCTCGAGATCGGCAGCGGCTGGGGCGGCTTCGCCGCCTGGGCGGCCACCCATTACGGCTGCCGGGTCACGACCACGACGATCAGCGAGGAGCAGTTCCGGCACGTGCGCGCCCTGCGGGCGCGGCTCGGCGAGCCGGGCACGCGCATCGAGGTGCTGCAGACCGACTACCGCGAGCTGGCCGGGCAGTTCGACAAGGTCGTCAGCATCGAGATGTTCGAAGCGGTCGGCCTCGCCCATTACGACGACTACTTCGGCGCGGTCGATCGCCTGCTCAGGCCGGACGGCGCGATGGTGCTCCAGACCATCACCGTGGACGACCAGTGGTTCCCGAATTACCACGGCACGCCAGACTGGATAGAGAAGTACATCTTCCCCGGCGGCGAGCTTGCCTCCGTGGGCGAAATCGTCAAGTCGCTCGGGCGGACGACCTCGCTGTCGATGTATCACGCCGAGAACCGGGGCACCCATTACGCGCAGACCCTGCGGGCGTGGCGGGCGCGCTTCCATCGCAATATCGAGCGGGTTCGTGGGTTAGGATTCGATGAGCGTTTCATCCGGATGTGGGACCTCTACCTCGGCTCGTGCGAGGCCGCCTTTCTCGAGCGCCATACCGGGCTGTTCCAGCTGCTGCTCGTCAAGAACGGCTGCACGCAGGCGCTCTTTAACGAGCCGGGCCACGAACAGGCGCGGCGCGCCGATGCCGGCTCCGCCAGGGAATCAGCGGCGTGACCG
>JBDTOB010000067.1:0-9679 GCA_039933435.1 Acidobacteriota bacterium
GACGATCGTCCCGTTCGCGCTGGCGCTGCGCTTCTTCAAGTGGCGTTGAGCGCCGTCGTCCGCAGGTACGATCCGCCACGTTCGATCCGCCTTGACAACGGCTCACCCTGACGGCAGACTGCGCAGCGCGCGGCTGATGGCGCCGGCCGCAGCGCCTCCGCGACGACGACAACCGCTCGACGCAGTCCTCAGCCAAGGTCAACTAAAGGGAGCAGAGACGATGAAACCTGCCGTCAGATCCATGGTGGAGGCCCCGGCCGCGGCGGTGGACCGCCGCTCGTTCTTCAAAACGATTGGCGCCGGTGCGGCGGGGGCGCTGGCGCTCGGGAGCGCGGCCTCGGCCGAGGCCTCGGCGGCCTTCGTGCAGTCGAACGTCAAGCGCGCCTCCGAGCCGTCGGCGCTCAAGATCACCGACATGCGCGTCGCGGTGATCGTCGGCGCGCCGATGACGGTGCCGATCATCCGCATCGACACCAACCAGGGACTGGTCGGGTGGGGCGAGGTGCGCGACGGCGGCAACGAGACCTACGCGCTGGCGCTGAAGAGCCGCATCCTCGGCGAGAACCCCTGCAACGTCGACCGCGTGTTCCGCAAGATCAAGCAGTTCGGCGCACCGGCCCGGCAGGCGGGAGGGGTCTGCGGCATCGAGATGGCGCTGATGGACCTGGCGGGCAAGGCCTGGGGCGTCCCGTGCTGGCAGATGCTCGGCGGCAAGTTCCGGGATCGCGTCAGGCTCTACGCCGACACGGTCGAGCGCGACACCGCCGAAGAGCAGGGCAAGCTGCTCAAGGAACGGATGGCGCTCGGCATCACCTTCCTGAAACAGGACTTCGGCATCGGCCTGCTCAAGGATGTCCCCGGGGCGCTGTCGATGCCCGCCGGCACCGGCATCGGCGGCGGTGAGCGCATCATGCACCCCTTCACGGGCATCGAAATCACCGACAAGGGGGTCGCCTGGCTGTCGGACTGGGTCGGCGGCATCAGGAGCGTGATCGGCATGGAGACGCCGATGGCCTCGGATCACTTCGGCCACATCAGCGTCAACAGCTGCATCAAGCTGGCGCGCGGCATGGAGAAGTGGAACCTGGCGTGGATGGAGGACATGGTCCCGTGGCAGCTGCCGGAGCTGCTCAAGCAGATCAAGGACTCGACCACCATCCCGATCCTGACCGGCGAGGACATCTACCTGAAGGAGCCGTTCATGAAGCTGATCGAGATGGGCGCCGTGGACATGATCCATCCCGACCTGGCGAGCTCAGGCGGGCTGATGGAGACCAAGAAGATCGGCGACTATGCGATGGAGCACGGCGTCGCCATGGCGATGCACTTCGCCGGCTCACCGATCTCGTTCATGGCCAACGTCCATTGCGCCGCGGCCACGGAGAACTTCGTCGCCCTCGAGCACCATTCGATCGACGTCCCCTGGTGGGAGAGCCTGGTGCGCACGACCGGCGGCAACACGCTGGTCGAGAAGGGGTTCGCAGTGGTGCCGGATTCGCCGGGGCTCGGCGTCGAACTGAACGAGGAGGTGGTCAAACAGCACCTCCGGCCGAAGTCCGGCCTGTTCGAGCCCACCACGCAGTGGGACGACATCCGCAGCAACGACCGGCTGTGGAGCTGAAAGCTAGATTCGTCCGAACTGCTTCACGGCTTCGCCGATGGAGCGGAACTTCTCGATGAACGGCAGCATCCGGTGCTCGGTGTCGTCGAGCTCCTGGGATTTCTTCAGCACCTCGGCGGCCCGGTCCTGCGGCACCACCGCGACGCCGTCCTCGTCGGCGGTGACGATGTCTCCAGGGTTGACCCGGACGCCGGCGCAGGTCACCGGGACGTTGACCCCGGTGACGCGGAAGTGGTTGATGGTCGTCGACGGCGCCACGCCGCGGCTGAACACCGGGAACTGCAGCTTGCGGATCTGCGGCGTATCGCGGACCGAGGCGTCGATGACCGCGCCGGCCAGGCCGCGGTATTTCATCGCCGTGGCCATCAGTCCGCCGATGCCGGCGTAATCGGCCGCGCCCTCCCCTTCGAGCACCATCACGTAGACGGAGCCGGCAGGCGCCGCGTCGATGGCGTCGAGCATGCCTTTCGACGCCGCCGAGCCCTCCTTGTGTTCCTCCTTCTTCAGCAGCACCGTGACGGCCGGCCCCGCGAACTTCGACGGTGACAGCGGCCGCATCTCGTGCGACATGTAGGCGCGCTGGCCGTAGAGCTGCTCCATCGCGTCGGCCACAGACGCGACCTCGACCATCCGGAAGCCGTCGGCCGGGCCCTCGACGGCGGTCTGCGCCATCAGCCACACCGAACTCGCCACCGCCGCCACCGCCGCCAGAGAGAGTGCCCGCTTCATCACTGCTCCTTCTTTCCCTTTCGAATCTCCTCGAGGCGCTTCTGCAAATACTCCTCGTACTCCTTCTTCAGCGCCGGGTCCTTCGGTGAGCCGTAGATGTCACTCGACTTGTATTTGCCTTCATCGAATTTCTTGCGGGTCCATTCGTCGTGCACGTGGGTCTCGTCGGCCTTGTCCACGACCTGCTCGACCAGCGCCGGAGGGATGAAGTAGACCCCCTCGGCGTCCCCGAAGACGAGGTCGCCCGGCATCACCGTCGCCTTGCCGATGCGCACCGGGATGTTGATGCCGCTCAGCACGACGTTGGCGATGGCACTGGGGTGGGCGTCGCGGAAATACGCCGGCATGTCCATGTGGGAGATGCCTTCGAGGTCGCGGATCGCCCCGTCCACCACCAGGCCGCCGTTCTTCGTCGTCTTCATCACGTAATAGAACAGGTTGTCGCCGACGATCGTGCCTCCCTCGACCTGGCCGAAGAGATCGACGACGAGGACGTCGCCGGGCTGGAGCATGTCGATGGCGACCTGGTTGTTCATGCGCGCGATGCCCGCGGCCTTGGCCCTGTTGCTGATCAGCCCCTCGAGGTCCGGGCGTTGCGGCATGAACTGCACGGTGAAGGCGCGCCCCGCCAGCTTCCGCTCCGGGTGCAGCACCCTGAAGCCGTCGGCGTACTGATTGCGGAAGCCCTGCCCCGGCAGGACCGCCCACACCTCCTCGGCCGAAAGGCCGCGGGCGCGCTCGATGAGCGCGTCGGGCACGCGGGGACGGCCGTCCGGAAACCGCTCGAACGGATTCTGCGCGGTGAGCTCGATCATCTGCTCGCGGGTATAGGTGAACAGCTGGGCATCGGAGACGACCGGCGCCAGCAGCGCCGCCACACACATGCCCGCCGCGACCACGGTTCGATACCTCATCTCGACTGCATCCTTTCCATCAACACCCCGACGCCGCGCCGGCGCGGCACGTGGAAACCAGAGCTCACCTGGAGAGCGTCAGCGCCGCCTGCAGCATCGCGCGAGCGTAGCCGACGTTGTAAATCTCTCCGGCGAACCCGCCGCCGCCTGGATACTGATTGCGGATCGGGCCGGCGTCGCGGTCGGGATCGATCGCCCGCGGATGTTCCGGGTAGAGCCCGCGCGGGTAGCGCTGGCGCACCAGTTCGCGCATCACGCCGAACAGGTCCACCTGCCCCTCGTCGAGAAACACCTCGGTGTAGTCGACGTACGGCTTGCGCACGACGACATTGCGGAAATGCACATGGTTGATGCAGTCGCGCCGGCCCAGGTAGCGGCAGACCTCGATCGGATCCTCGCCCATCTCGCGCGACACGCCGCAGTCGAAGGTCATGCCGTTGTGGGGGCTCCTGACCAGATCCAGGTATTCCTTCCAGTGGGCAAAGCTGGCCATCAGCTGTTCCGATCCGCGGCTGAGCGGCACCGGCGGGTCGTTCGGATGGAGCGCCAGCCGGACGTTGGCCTTCTCGGCCTCGGGAACGACCGCCTTGAGAAAGCGCTCGGCGCGCTTCAACTGATCGGCGCGGCTGTGCGTCCCGACGCCGTCGCGCGGCGGCAGGCTACGGGCGATCTCGTAGTCGTAGGCCGTCAGCCCGGCGCCGGCGCGTCCGGCCTCCTCCTTGTAGCCCTCGATCAACCGGTTGGCGTAGAAGTTGTACTCGACCACCGGCAGGCCTGCCCGCCCCGCGGCGCGAATCGACCTGATGACCAGATCGGTCTGCTCGTCCGACTTCGGCCCCCCCCAGATGACATCGTCGAAGCCGGAAATCATCAGGTTGATGAGGTCGAGCCCCGCGGCCTTGAACTGCGCCATGCGGGCGCGCAGATCGGCCTCGTCCCACGGCATCCGCGGCCCGCCGGAGAGCACGCTGCGGACGCCGATCTGGGCGACCCGCCGCATCGCGGCGGCGTCGGTCGGCGACACCCCGCCGAGGCAGATCTTCGGCGTGTCCTTGCCTTCCCCGGGCATCCGCGTGAACCCGGGAGCCGAGGCGCGCGACGGCCGTACCCCGACGGCGGCAACCGCCGCGGCGGCGCCGGCCGCCTGGAGCATGCGCCTACGGGAGAAGGAACGAGCGCTCATGGGGCGTGAGGATAGCGGCGCGGCTGCCCTGAGGCAAGTGAAATGGGTGCGGCGTCAGGCCCTTGCCCTCCACGCACTCATACGCCATCCCCGAGGCGAGGCTGGTGAAGTCTTCGGTCCGGCCTGATGGCCACATGATGACGGCGCGCTCGATCCGATCGCGGGATCCGACGCCGAAGGTCACCGGCAATTCGGACTGCGACAGATAACTCGACCCGCTCCGGACGACGCGGGTCTGGGAGGCGCCGCCGTGGAAGATGCGGACGGTGGCGCCGATGGCGTCGCGGTTCGACTTGACGCCGACCAGCCGGAAGCGCAGGCTGCGCCGCCCGGCCGTCTGGTCGTTGCGCAAGAGGACCGGCGCACCGCCGTTGGTGGTCATCAGGAGATCGACGTCGCCGTCGCCGTCGATGTCGCCGCAGGCGAGGCCGCGTCCGACCCGCGGCTGGGCGAAGCCGCCGCCGGCTTCAGCGGCGGCATCGCGGAAGCGCCCGGCACCCTGGTTCAGAAAGAGGTGGGGAGGCTGGGCGTAGCCGGCGTGGTCGCGGATATTGCGGACGGTGTCGTCGATATGCCCGTTGGCGACGACCAGGTCAAGGGCGCCGTCGAGGTCGATGTCGGCGAAAAGGCAGCCGAAGCCCAGGCGCGTCCGCGAGGCGGCGCCGACGCCTGACGACAGCGTGACGTCGCGATAGACGCCGTTGTCTCCGGCCTGGTAGAGCCCGATCATTTCCCCCTCGAAGTTGGTCATCGCCAGGCCCGGCCGGCCGGTGCCGGCGAAGTCGGCGGCATCCACGCCCATCCCGGCGCGTGCCTTGCCGTCCTCGCTGAGGGCGACGCCGGCCTCGAGCGCGATGTCCTTGAAGGTGCCGTCGCGCTGGTTGCGATAGAGCTTGTTCGGCTGGGTGTCGTTGGCGACGAAGATGTCCGGCCAGCCGTCCTGGTCGTGATCGATGAGCGCGACGCCGAGCGCCTTGGAGCTGGAATCGAAGATCCCGCAGGTGGCGGTAATGTCCTCGAAGGTGCCGTCGCCGCGGTTCCTGAACAGCCAGCAGGTCTCGCCGCGGTAGGCCTCGGGCGTGCAGTACGACTTGCGCTTGCCGTCGACGCTGCAGAAGACGTCGTGCTCGGCCGACCAGCGCACGTAGTTGCACACGAACAGGTCGAGGAGGCCGTTGCGGTCGGTATCGACCCACATCGCCGACGTGCTGAAGGCCTCGCGGCCGCCGAGGCCGCTGGCGCGGGTCACGTCCACGAACCGCCCCCGGCCGGTATTGCGGAACAGCCGGCTCTGGCCGACGCAGGTGACGAACAGGTCCTGGAAGCCGTCGTTGTTGAAGTCGCCGACCGCCACCCCCATGCCGTAGACCTCGACGTCGAGCCCGGCGTCGCGGGTCACGTCGGTAAAGGTGCCGTTGCGATTGTTGCGATAGAGCGCCAGCGTCGAGCGCTGCCGCTTGTGGCCCGGCCAGTCCATGCCGTTGATCAGGACGATGTCCTGCCAGCCATCGCCGTCGTAGTCGATGAAGGCGCAGCCGGCGCCGAGCGTCTCGGGCAGCAGCTTGCCCCCCCAGGCGCCGGTATTGTGACGGAAGGCCAGACCCGCTGAGGCGGTGACGTCGACGAAATGGAACCCCGCCGATCCCTGCGCCTGCGCGGAGCGGTCGAATGGCAGCGCCGACAGCGCCGCCCAGCCGCCGCAGCGCGCCAGGAAATCGCGGCGGTTCACAACGGGTTCACCAGGCCGTGCTGAATCGCGTAGACCACCAGCTCCGCGGTCTTGTGGACATTGAGCGCGTTCATGATGTTGGTGCGGTGCACCGCCACGGTGTTGACGCTGAGCTCGAGCTGTGCGGCGATTTCCCGGTTCGACAAGCCGTCACAGATGTGTTGCAGCACTTCCAGCTCGCGCGGCGTCAGCCGGGTGCGGTCGGCGCCAGTGCCTCCGGGCGCGGCCAGCACGGGGTCCAGTACGGTCTCTCCGGCATCGACCCGGTGCACCGCGGCGGCAAGGTCCAGGTCGATCGCGCTCTTGAGGACGTAGCCCCTGGCGCCGGCGTCCATCGCCTGGCGCACCAGCGTCTCCTCCGAGTGCATGCTCAGCATCAGCACCCGGACGTCCGGGGCGGCGCTGAGGATCCGCCGGATCGCGACCAGGCCGCTGGTCCCCGGCATGGCGGCGTCCATGACAACGACGCGGGGTTTGAGCTCGAGCGTCAGACGGATGGCCTCGTCGCCGTCGCTGGCCTCGGCGACGACCGTGATCGACGGGTCGTCCTCGAGCAGCCTGCGGAAGCCCCGGCGCACCAGGGCATGGTCGTCGGCGAGCAGCACGGTGATGATCTTCGGCATCAGCTTCTGGCGCCCTCCCCGATGGGCACGCGCAGCCGCACGCGCGTGCCGCGGCCGCCGGCGGCCGGGCCGACCTCGAGCGTTCCGCCGAGCAGCGCCGCCCGTTCCTTCATGGCGACGAGCCCGAGGCCGCGGCGTCCCGAGTCGAGGTCGATGCCGCGGCCGTGATCTTCGACCTCGAGATCGAGCGACGTGTCGCTGCAGTGCAGCCGCACGACGGCCTGCTTCACGCCGGAGTGCCGGGCGACGTTGCCGACCGCCTCCTGCAGGACGCGGTAGACATGGATGGCGGTGGTCTCGTCCACCCGCGCCGCGGTCCCCGAACGTTCGTAGGTCACCTGGATTCCGAGCTGGCGCTCGACCGTCGAGAGGTACCAGTCGATCGTACTCTCCAGCCCGAGCTCCTCGAGAATCGACGGATGGAGCGACTGCGACAGCCCGCGGACGTTGTCGAGCGCCGCCTGCGCCACTTCGCCGATCTCGCGCAGGTCGCTCCGCAGCGGCGAGCCGTCGGGCGTCTGGCGGGCGGCGCGCCCCAGCATCAGGCCCATCGCCGTCAGCACCTGGCCGAATTCATCGTGCAGCTCCCGTGAAATCTCGCGCAGCGTCGCCTCCCGTGCGGAAATCAGCCGCTGGGCCAGCTGGCGGCGCTCATCCGAGAGCGCCGCCAGCTGCGCGAAGAGGCGGCGGTTCGATCGAATCAGGAACAGGCCGGTGGCGGCAATCGCCGTCAGCGTCGCCGCCAGGAACCAGTAGACCTGCCGCTGCACCACCGCGTAGATGTCCTGGACCTGCTGCGCGGTCTGTTCCTCGCTGGCGTTGTTCTGCACCAGCAGGCGTGCCACCGCCGAACTGAGCGCCTCCTGCCGCGCCTGCAGCGAGATGCGTATCTGCGTGCGCGCCTCCTCCTCGCGGCCGGCGCGCGCCGTCACGAAAATCCGGTCGGCGGCGTCCCAGAACTGCGCCACCGCCCTCGCCAGATACTCCGCCTGCTCCGGGGTTCGCCGCGCCAGCGCCAGCCCCTCTTCCTGTTTCAGCGCGGCATCGAGATCCTCGCGGATGCGCGCGAACGGCGCCGACCAGGCCGCCAGCGGGTAGCGCTCGCCCGGGTCCAGCATGTCCCGCATCGCCAGGGCCAGCTGGTTGAGGTCGTTCTGGATGCGCAGCAGCTGCAGCGAGTCGCGGCGGCTGCGGTCGGTGAGCTCGGTCTGCAGCCGGCGGAGCCCGGAGATCTGGCCGGAGACGTACCAGGCGTAGGCAAGCACCGTGGCCAGCGTGATCAGCAGCCCGACCAGCAGCGCCGCGGTCGGCGGCCGACCCGGCGCGGCGGCGCGCCTCACTTGAGATTGCCGACATGGAGACCGCACTCCTTCTTGGTCTCCTCCTCCCACCACCAGCGCCCTTCGCGCTCGTGCTGCGAGGGATTCACCGGACGCGTGCAGGGCTCGCAGCCGATCGAGATGAAGCCGCGGTCGTGCAGCGGGTTATACGGCACGCCGTGCTCGCGGATGTACGACCAGACCTGCGCCGACGTCCAGCGGCTGAGGGGATTGACCTTCACCAGCGGCCGATCGGGTGCGCCGAAGGTGGTATCCATCTGCACCACCGGCACCTCGGCGCGGGTGTTCGGGCTCTGGTCCCGGCGCTGGCCCGTGACCCAGGCGCGCGCCGGCCGCAGCGCCCGCCCGAGCGGTTCGACCTTGCGGATGCCGCAGCATTCCTTGTGGCCGTCACGATAGAAAGAGAACAGCCCCTTCGCGACAACCAGCGCCTGGATCGCCTCGGGCTGCGGCACGAAGACCTCGATGGTAATCCCGTAGTGCTCCCGGACCTTTTCGAGGAACTGATACGTGTCGGGATGCAGCCGGCCGGTGTCGAGGCAGATCACCCGGCACCCACCGCCCGCCTTCACCGCCATGTCGACCAGCACCACGTCCTCCGCGCCGCTGAAGGAGATGACGAGGTCAGGGGCGTAGTCGCGGATCGCCCAGGCAACAATCTCCGAGGGGGGCTGCTCGGCCAGCCGAGCGGCCACCGCCGCAAGGGTTCCGGGGTCCAGCGTCATTGCTCCGACTTTCCTCCTGAATGCCTCCATCCTAGCTGATCCAGCCGCGGCAGCGGCGTGGCCGCATTGACGTGGCCGGAGGGGGCAGCTACGATCACCCTCGTTTTTCACCACGCGTCCTTCGGAGGTTGTTCATGCCCGCCACCGTGCCCATCTTCATCCCACGCTCCGCCCCGCTCCAGGTGACGTGTTGATCGGCTGCCGGCTCCTGCTGACGATCGCCGCCGCCGGGCTGGCCGGAGGGGCGCTCGCCTTCGCCCAGTCCGCCGCGCCGTCGCCGCGCCGGAACGCGCCGGCGACCGAGCTCTCCCGCATCATCGCGGGCTATGAGCGCTTCGACCGCGCCGAGGATCCGCTGGCCTCCGGCCAGGAGGGGGATGCCGCGGCGCTCGCCCGCCTGCCCGGCATCACGCCTGCGGACAACGCCCGCCGGCAGGCAGCGCTCGAACAGTTCCGGGCGCGCCTGCAACGGGTTTCCGCTCAGGGCCTGGGCCCGGCCGACCGTATCAACCTCGCGTTCCTCCGCCGCGTCGTCGCGGACCGGCTCGAAGGGCTGCGCTTCGACGACGGCCGCCTCGGGTTCACCAACGAGGGCGGGCCGGAACAGCTGCTGGCGTACATGGCGGAGAGCACCCGCATCCGATCCGCCGCGGACGCGGACGCCTACCTGTCGCGGCTCGATGCCGCCGCGACATTCATCGACGACACCACCGCCAACGTGCGGCGCGGCGTGGCATCCGGCTTCGTGCAGTCGCGGGCGACGACCGAGGTCGTGCTGCGGCAGCTCAAGGCGCAGCTGGCGCGGCCGGCGGCGG
>JBDTOB010000068.1:0-9676 GCA_039933435.1 Acidobacteriota bacterium
CGCGGCCGAAGGACGGACTGGCCAATGGCGCGTGGATTGGGTTTGGCGTCGGCGCGGGCCTCGGATTGCTCAGCTCGGTTGGCAGTTCGGGGGATTGCGGCGGGTACGTGTGTCTCGGAGGGCCTCGGTGGGTCATCCTGAGCACGCTCGTCACAGGTGCCATCGGGACGGCCATCGGCGTCGGGGTGGACGCTTTGATCCACCGCGAACGTATCCTCTACCGGAAGACTCCAGGGTCCCACACGCGCGTGGCCCCCCTCGTCGGCCCGGACCGCGTCGGCGGGGCCGTGGCAGTGAGCTGGTAGACCGCACCGGCACAAACCCTTGAGCACCGGCGGATGTGTGGAGTGGCCTGATGCCTATCGTGCGCGTTCTGGTGGCGGTCGTCATGGTGTCGATGCTGGTCGTCGCCGAGCGCGCGGATGGATCCCCGCTCTCGCGCGCCCGCATGCGCGAAGGGTACGCCCTGGCCTACGACCTTCAGTTCGCCGCCTGCCTCGCCATGCTCGAGGAGGCGGCGGAGGCCGATCCGCTCGACCCCGGTCCCCAGCGGGCGATCGCGGCGGTGACGTGGATGGAGATGCTGTTCGCGCAGGGCGTGGCGACGTTCGAGGCCTTCACCGGCGAGATGTCCAAGACCGATGTGGCGCGGCCGGAGGTCCCTCCGGCGCTGGCTGACCGGTTTCGGCGCGCCATCGCGGAGGCCACACGTCTGTCCACAGCGCAGTTGGTGCGTCTGGACGACGCCGATGCGCACTATCAGATCGGCGCGACCGAGGCACTGGGCGCGATCTACGGCGCGACGATCGATGGTCGGCTGCTCGGGTCGTTCACCCAGGGAAGACGCGCTGTCGCCGCGATGGAGCGTGCCCGCCAACGTGATCCCGGCCGGCGCGAATCGGCGCTCGTGCTTGGGATGTCGGAATACTCCGTGTCGACAATGTCGTGGCCGGTGCGGACGCTGGCCAGGTTGAGCGGCCTGTCCGGCAATCGCGAATCCGCGCTGTCGTTGCTCCAGGAGGCCGCAACATCCGGCACCGAGACCGAATCCGATGCGTTGATGCTCCTGATGATCATCGACAATCGCGAAGCCCGTCCAGCTGACGCCGTCAGGCGGCTCGAATATCTGCGGCGGCGGCACCCGGGCAATCGTCTGTTGACGCTGAATCACGGCGCCGCGGCGATGGCCGCGACGCAGCCGCTCGAAGCCGTGCGCGTGTTGTCGGAAGGCCTGGCGAATCACGCAACCAGTGAGCCGCCCGCCGTGCTCGGTGAGACCGCGCTCTGGCTCGCGCATCGAGGCTCAGCCCTGGCGCGGCTGCACCGGACCGACGAGGCCGTCCTCGATCTGAGGCGGGGGCTGTCGTCCGATCCGCGGGACTGGGTGCGCGGGCGCATTCATGTCCAGCTTGGTGACCTCGCCGTCGTCGGCGGCGAACTGGTCCGGGCTCGCCTCGAGTATGACGCCGCGCTGGGATTCGCCGAGCGCGGCGGCGATCGCGCGGTGGTCAAGGACGCGAAACAGAAGGCAAGTGCCCTGGCGCGGTCGATGCGAGGGAAGTAAGGCCGGAGGGGCGTCACGCCGCCACGGAAGGTGAGCCCGTGCTGCTGCGGCGCGGCAAAATGTCCCGGCTGTGTCGGAGCCAGTCCACTGAGAAGGTTCAGGGCCCGTCAGCGCAGCCAGGCGCGCATCGCCTCCGTGTCGAGCGTTTCAACGACGGCGCGGTTGGCGCGGCACCCGGCAGGAGACGGTGAGTTGGCCTCGCGGTTGTACTTGTCGGCGGTGTCAAAACACCGGCCGATGGGCGTGATGATGACGACCTGCGGCGCCGAGCGGGGCAGGGCCTTGTTGAAGTAGCCGTAGTTGGGCCGCACCAGGGGATGACATCCTGCCAGCGGCACCGTTCCGAATCTGGCGCGGAGCGTCGCGCCTTTTTCCGCGTAGCACGCGGGCGCCGCCTGGTCTGACGGCGAGAGCTCGGCGATCCAGTCCGTCACTTCACTGAGTGCACGCCGCATGTCCGTCAGCTGCTTCCCGGTCCCTCCCGTCGGGGCCAGCTCCTTCACCAGCGTGGCCTCCTCGATGCCGAGGGCTGCCTCGATCTGTCTCATGAAGGCCTGCGGATCGGCCATCGTCGCGGCGGCTTGTTGCGCCTCCTTCAACCGCGTCGCGCGCCAGGCGGGATCGCGCACCACGGCGAGTCGAGCGGTGGAGGCGTCGACGCTCTGCTGGGCGCTGTCCACCTCGAGTTGACGGGCCGCCTTCACGAGGTCCAGCGCGCCGCGCCGTGACAGCGGCGTCCACAGCGCCGCCGGGTCGCGCGCGATCACCAGGCCGTCGCCGAAGCGGGGCAGACCCGCGATCTCTCCCTGGGGCAGGGGCTGCAGGAACGCGTCGCGATCGACGGGGCCCCACTCGGGCACGTTGCCGCGGTCGATCAGGCCCGGTCCCATCTGGTTGACGAGGAACTGCTGAAGCGCCGTTTCCCCGGTGTCCTCGCGAATCATCTTGCCGTTGCGCTCGTACTCGAAGATGGGAAACGCGCCGAACGTGAGCCCGCCCGCGAGAGGCACGCCGGCGCCGGCCGGCTGGCCAGGGGCGTGCTCGGCGATACGGTATCCGGCCAGATGTCCCCAGGTTTCGACGCTGAATCCCACGGGGGCGGCCATCGCTGGGGCGCGGCGCAGGATGGCGTTCAGTGCCAGCAGTTCGGCTTCGAACGCTTTGATGAGCGCCGGCGTGGCGGCCCGTGCCTGCCGGCTGTCCACGGTAGTGGCGAGGGGCTTCCACGGTTTCCAGGTGCCCGGAGCGTCGGGAAGAAGCCGCGTCTGCGACCAGACCGGAATGGCGCCGACCACCGCAGCCGTGAGCAGCAGCGTCGCGAGGCGCCGCCGGACTGGAGTCCGCTGTTGATCAGGTCTCATTGAGTGAACAGATTCGTCGAAGCGATCAACGCCTGGTCAACGCTCGGCGAGTCACAGTGACCATCCGGGCGGGTCGCGACACGCTCGAGCGTATCATCCAATCGTAGAAGGCCGAAGTCGTGGCTGGTCTGATATCTCCTAGAGGTCAGGGGATTACACGGGGCCTGCGCCAGGTTGAGGGGCTGCGGCGGGTGGCGTTCACTCGACCCCCGCGCAGTTACAGGTAACAGCGGTCAAGATTTGCCCGCCTGATCGCCATATTCCCAGTCGTACGGGGCTCCGGTGTCGCCGAGCACGAAGCGCACGAGATCAGCGAAGCGTGCCTCAGCCCGAACATCGTTGGCGAGCAGCAGCACACAACGCCGACCGCGCTCCAGGCAGACGAAGCTGTTGGCGGTCTGCCCGTCGTGACCGCCTTTGTAGAATCCGCGGCCCTGGGGCCCGTTGAACACGATCACGCCCAACCCGGCCGCGAGGTCTGGCCGCTGCTGGGCCTTCGGTCGATCAGGCGCGAAGTTGGGAAACTGGTGGGCCGTACCAATGTGCAGGGACGGCTTGACCATTTCGGCGCGCGCGGCCGTCGACAGGCCATCGCCCCGTACCAGCGCCGCGATGAACTTCGCCAGATCGCTGATGGTGGTGTCCATCGAGCCAGCGACGCGGACATTGGAGCGTTCGTCATGCTCCTGCGGTTCCCCTTTGTCGTTCCACCCGTCGGCCAGATTCGGCCGGAAGTCAGGGCGCCATTGCAGGCTGGTGCGGGTCATGCCCAGCCGCGCGAAGATGGCATTGGTCAGGTCTTTGACGTCGAGGCCGAGCCCCTTGGTCCTGGACCCCTGCTCGATCGTGAACTGCAGCAGGCTGAAGCCTTCGCCCGAGTAGCTGTAGCGTGAGCCGGGACCGAAGTGGATGCGCAGCTTCTGGTCGGGTTCAATGAACCAGAAGTTGTGGAAACCGGTGGAATGGGTCAGCGCCATGCGCGCCGTAATGGTGCGCCAGCGTTCGTCGCCGGCCAGATCGCGGTAGGGACCGTACTTGGCCAGATGGGCCTGACCTTCGCCGTAGGTGATCAGGGGCCGCTCGAGGTAGTTGGCGAGCGGCGCGTCGAGATCCAGCTTGCCCTGGTCCGCCAAGGTCAGCGCGGTGTAGGCCATCACCGTCTTGGTGAGCGATGCGCCATACATCACCGTATCGGTCAGGAGCGGATCGCCCGTGGCGTTACGTGCGCCGTACGCCTGGGCAGCGACCACTCGGCCATCATCGATGACGGCGAGCGCCATGCCGTGGGCATGTGTCTCGGCCATGGCGGCGCGCACGCGCGCATCGATCGCCGCAGCGTCAGGAAGGCCGGGAAGGCCAGCCAGCGATGCGCTGCCCGTGAGCAGCAGCACAAAGTACAGCGCCGCACGGGTCATGCGTGTTCCTGGGCGTCGAACCGGCTGCCCATCCGTGCTCGCCATCGATCGGCACCGACCATCACGGCGGCAGGTACGCTTACTTGATTGCGACGATGATGAAATCGACCGGCTTGCCGCTGGTGTTCTTGGAGGCGTGCGGCACGTTGCGGCCGATGTACTGGACGTCTCCGCGCGCCCACGTCGTCTTTGGCGCCTTACCGTCGATCGAAAGGGACATCTGTATCGGTGCGAGCGCGACCACGACCTGGGCGTAGTCGTGCTTCGATCCGGCCGGCTCTTCGAAGGTCGGATCCGCGGTGGCCTTGTAGGCGGTCGCGTAGGGGCCTTCAGCGGTGCTCTTCGTCGCCAGATTGGCGCGGGACGCCGGGAGCGCCGCCGTGCCCGGCTTGGCCGCCTTGAATTCGACCAGCAGCACCTGCATGGGGGTGGCGCCCGCGTTCATCGGGCTGTGTGTGTCCGCCGGCGTGTACAGCGGCTCGCCGGCGGTCATCGAGCGATCTTCCGATTTGCCGTCCGGCGTGGTGAATCGGCCCTTCGCGTCCGTCAGCGGAATGGCAATCGCGTCGGGATGTGAGTGCATGGCGGCCTTCGACCCGGCCGGGTAGTCCACTTTGAGGACCCTGACGGTGTCGTTGTCAAGCAGGACCTTGTAGTGATCCGACGCGACTTTTGCCGGGTCCTGCGCGAGCGCGCCCGCCGACCACAAGACGACCAGCGAGGCGACCGAGAGAGCTGAGGACACTTTCATCGGAGCAACTCCTTCACGTTCGGGACAACGACACAGAGGACCTGAAAGTATGCGTCCGCCCCACGGTGCCGTCAAGGGCCTCAGCTTCGCCTGTCAACGCGAAATGAAGGTGTCCCCGTTCTGAGCGCTGCCTGACAATCGTGATCGGATCGATCTGGTCCTTATGGTTTCACCCGATGATGACGCGCGCGTCGCGACAGCATAGGGCTGTCGCTGAGACCTCGCCCTGGACCCGTAGAATTCGGTTGTGCCCGGCCTGCGGCTGAGCCAGACTCGCCAGTTGTGCGCCGGGGCTGACCCGGACACCGGAACGAAAGGCGGTTTTGTGAGAATCACACGACATTCGCTCGCGGCGGTCGTCGGCTGCGTCCTGCTGGCCGGGGGGCTGGCGCTCGCACAAGCCGGCGACCCGCTTGTCGGCACCTGGAAGTTGAACACCGAGAAGTCGAAGGGCACGGCGTTCAAGAGTGGCACCACCACGGTCGAGAAGGACGGCGAGGGCATCACGATGGCCGTCGACCTTACCAGTCCGGACGGGACCGCGCACAAGTGGACCGTCAAGGCGAAATACGACGGGAAGGACTATCCGGTGACGGGCAGCAGCCCCTACGGCGATGCGGTCGCCATTGAACGGGTCGATGCGCGCACGTATCGGTTCACGAGCAAGATGGCCGGAAAAGTCACCGCGACGCAAACCATCGTGATCGCCGCGGATGGCAAGACCCGCACCAACACCTCGAAGGGCACGGATGCCAAGGGGCAGCCGCTCGACACCATGGCGTTCTACGACAAGCAGTAGACGACCGGTTTCAGCCGCATGTGCCGGGGGCCGCGGGCTCCCGGCCTTCCCCTCGCGCCCCGGGTGGCCGCCGTGTTCGAGACGCCGTGTTGGAGACCCTGTTTTGATGTTCTGGATGTACGCCGGCTTCATCGCCCTCGTGCTGTTCCTCCTGGCCCTCGACCTCGGGGTCTTCCACCGGACCGCCCATGTCGTGTCCGTGCGCGAGGCGCTGAAGTGGTCCTGCCTCTGGATCGGTCTCGGCCTGGCGTTTTCCATGCTCATCTACCTGGGCTATGAGGGGCATTGGCTCGGCCTCGGGCTGACCCCCGACGTGATGACCGTCGCCCCGCAGGCGGTGGAGGGGGTGGGGCTCGTCTACAACGATGGCGCGAGCGCGGCGGTCAAGTACCTCACCGGCTACCTGGTCGAGAAGTCGCTCGCCGTCGACAACATCTTCGTGATTGCGATGCTCTTCGGGTTCTTCGCGGTCCCGGCCCTCTACCAGCACCGCGTCCTGTTCTGGGGCATCGTCGGTGCCCTCGTCATGCGTGGCGCCATGATCGCGGTGGGGGCGCAGCTCCTCCAGCGCTTCACCTGGATCATCTACGTGTTCGGCGCCTTTCTGATCCTCACCGGGATCAAGATGCTCCTGCTGAAGACGGACGCCGTGGATCCCAACCGCAATCTCGTCGTCCGGCTCACGCGGCGGCTGTTCCCCGTCAGCGAGCGTTTTCACGGGCAACATTTTTTTGTGCGGGCGGGGTCGGTCGCTTCACACGAGGCGGCCACGCCGGGCGCCGCGGTGGAGGTCGACCGTGTGGTGGACGCGGCGCGCTCCGGAGTGCTGCTTGCCACGCCGCTCTTCCTGGCGCTGGTGATGGTCGAGTTCACGGACCTCATTTTCGCGGTTGATTCGATTCCTGCCATCTTCGCCGTCACGGGCGATCCGTTCCTGGTGTTCACGAGCAACGTCTTCGCGATTCTGGGGCTGCGGAGTCTCTACTTCGCCCTGGCCGGGATGATTGACGAGTTCCGCTATCTGAAGGTGTCGCTCGCCGTCGTGCTCATGGTCGTCGGCGTCAAGATGATGACCCACGCCTGGCTGAAGACGCTGGTCGGACCGCACTTCAATCTCTACCTCCTGGCCGTCGTTCTCCTGATCCTGGCAGCCGGCGTCGTCGCCTCGCTTCTGGCCTCGCGCCGGGAGCGGGCCGGCGTCGATAGGCGTGGCGCTCGCGAGTGACCGGGGGCAGAGTCAGGAGCAGAGTCTAAATCTCCTCAGCCCCATGTCTCAACCCCCTGCCCCGAAGGGATCTATTTAAACTCTTTGCGGAACGCCAGGCTCACCGGCTCGGTGGGAATGACCTTGAACGCGACTCCGTTCACGACCTGTCGCCGCTCCATGCCCATCCGATGGACCTGCCGTCGAGAAAGCGCGATCTTCCCGCCTAACCCCGTGGCGCTCCTGGCGACGTCGATCAGCGAGAAGAAGTCGCCGAACATCACCTGCGTCACGTTCAGCCCGAGGCTCGCGACGCTGTAGACCATCTTCAGCTTCTCGCCGGTGGTCGTGGACTCTTTTCCGAGTTTCGCCTTCTCGACACCGCCATACGCCTCGGCGATGTTGATGTAGTTGTTGATGTAGCGGCGCGCGCCCGGCCCGGTGGGAGGGACCTCGAGCACGAAACTGAGCGGCTCGATCAGCATTTTGCGGTGCTTGACCCGTTTGTCGTCCACTTCCAGGTACAGCATGCCGGCTTGCGTCTCCAGGTGCTTGATGGCGCCTGCCGGCACCGTGAAGCCCTGGAACCCGGCGGAGCGTAGACCCTCGGCCACGCCGAGGCGCCCGAGCCGATCCTCGCCCGCGGCCTTGGCCGCCGGCACGGCGCTCCGCTTCTTCGGATTTACGGTCGAAATTTCGGCAAACCGCAGCGTGTCCTTGTCGAACTCGAATTTGCCGTACGTGCGCACCTGCTGTGCGCGGTTCTTGGGATCGCCCGCCTTGTAGAACACCGCCCCGTAAAATGACACCGGGAGCGTCAGCGCGCGCTCTGCGTCGAAGCTCGCCCGGACGCAGCGGAAGTCGTTCATCTGCGAGCAGGTGAACGACTGGAGCAGGTTGGCTTCGGAAGCCAGCGGCAGCAGCAACGCGGCCGACTGGATCTTTTCGCTGGCGAGCTGCAGGCGGTAGGCGGCGTAGATCCGGCCGATGGGCTCGCCCTCAAGGAGGCTGCGTCCCACGAGATCGTGCAGCAGGAGCCGCGCCGCGCCGACCAGTTCGTCGTACTCCGCCTTCTCGCTGTCGAGCCCGTCCGCCAGGAGCTGCGTCTGCTGCCGGCGCTCGTCACCCGTCTCGGCGAGGACGACCTGGCGCCAGTAGGTCCGCGCGCGCTCGATCTGTCCCTGGGCTTCCAGGATCGTGGCCACCCGGCGTTTGCTCTCCCCGAACTCCGGGATCGCCTCGTCCGCTTTTTGATAATCCGCGACGGCCTGATCGTATCTTCGCGCCTGCACGTGCCTGGCGGCGCTCGTGTAGAACGCCCGGACCATCGAACCCTTGGGATCGGGCAGGGCGACGAGGCTCCTGAGCAGGATCAGCCGCGCCTGGACTTCGTCGGCATCAAGCGCGGCGGGCGCAGCCTGGTTGTAGCCGGTGAGCAGCCGGATCGCATCGCCGAGACGCCCCTCGGACTCGGCGCACTTGGCGAGATTGAAGAGCATCGCCGGATCCCTTGGAAGCCCACCCTCCAGCTGCTTCATCTGCGCGCACAGTCCGCCTGCCGGCGGCGTCACCGGGTTGTCGTCATCGTCGAACTGAACGTCCTGGTCGCGTTCCAGGAGAATCGCGTCGTTGAGCCGCGCGACCTGCGGTCTGGCGCCCGGCGCCACGGCGCTCGAGCGATTGCCGGTCACGAGGGCGGTGAACAGTTCCGCCAGCCGGCGTCGCGGATCCTTGTCGTGCATCGCGCCTACGCATTGATCGAGGAGGGCCAGCGCGTCATCGCGGTTGCCCTGCTGGTATCGCGTCAGGGCCAGGTTGCAGCCGATGGTGAGGTTGCCCGGATGGAGGGCGCCGGCGCTCTCGAGGAGTTGCCCCGCCTTCGTGAAGTTCTCCGACCCGTAGGCCTGCGCGGCATCGGCCATGAGCGCTTTGACCTGCTGGCCTGCGGCTTCGGCGACGCGCTCGAGTCCCTTTTCGGCATCTGCGTTGAAGACGACATACTCCGACGCGAGGTACTGCTGCCGGGCATCGACCAGGCGCCCCTGCTTCTCCGCGGTCCGGCCGAGGTTGTTCAGCCGCTTCGCCTCCGTCTCCTTGGCCTTGCGCGGATTGTCTGCCGCCACGGCAAAGGGCTGGGCCGCCAGCAGCAGCACGCACACACCCAGGGTTCGCCGGGACGGGAAGCGAAGGTAGTGCAGCATGGTCGACATCATCGACCCATCCGGCCGGAATAGCGAACGAAAGTGCGAAATCGCGCAGAGGCTCCTGTCGGCGGGATGTCGAAGCCGCGGCGGAGCGCTTCGTCCGTCACGACGCGCGGCGGATTCGTGAAGAACGTGTGCATGTGCACGAACGACTGTTCCGCATTCAGGGATTCGTGGCGTATCGGACACTCCACTGCACCCGGCCGCCGCGAGGACTACGCAACCGGATCACCCGGGTGCCGTGCTCCAGCGACTTCGCCGCGACCTCGGCGCCATCCGCGTTGATGGTCTCGAGGTCAAATCCCTGGGGCTCGGTCAGATAGATGGCGTAGTCGTCTCCGGCGACGAGATCGCTCGTTCCCGACAGGACGCCGCCGC
>JBDTOB010000069.1:0-9615 GCA_039933435.1 Acidobacteriota bacterium
CGATGGCGTCGAGGAGCGCGTCGAGACCGGCGCGGGGCCGCGCCACCCCCTGCCAGCTGGTCAGCAGCCGGACGAACACCGGCGGATCGACCGGCTCGACCTGCTTGCGAAGCCGCGCCAGCGAGCGCCGCCGGATCGACTGCAGCACCTCGGGGTCGCACCACTCGCGGCCGGATCCTCCCGGTCGGAATTCGCCGTCGAGCAGCCGCCCGGACGACGAGAGATCCTTGAGGATGGCTTCGGCCGTCGATCGGCCGAGGCCGTAACGGGCCGCGAACCCGGCGGTGGTGAACGGCCCGTGGGTCCGCGCGTACCGCCTGGCGAGGTCGCTGGCGGCATTCGGCGACGCCGCCAGCAGCGATTCCGGCAGTCCAACGGGCAGCGGCACGCCGAGCGCGTCGCGGTATCGGCCCGCGTACTCCACCGGCAGCGCGCGCGTCTCGCCGGCGATCTGCACGGTGATGGCGCGGCGGGTGCGCGTCAGTTCAGACAGCGCGTCCGCGGCCGCGATGCGGCTGCGGCTGGCGATCTCATCGGCGCTGAGCTCGCCGAGCCGGAGCAGCAGATCGTGGACGCCGTCCACCGAACGGGCGTGGTGTTCCGGGTCGAGGTTCTGGAGCTGGCGCTCGATCTCCTCGAGCGCGTCGGCGTCGAGGAGCGTGCGCAGCTCGGCGTCCCCCAGCAGCTCGCGCAGCTGCGCCTGATCGATCGAGAGCGCCTGGGCGCGGCGCTCGGCGAGCGGCGCATCGCCGTCGTAGAGATAGTTGGCGACATACCCGAAGAGCAGCGCCGAGGCGAAGGGCGAGGGAATCGAAGAGTCCACCGTCACCGTGCGGATCTCCCGAGCCTCGATGAGCCGGAGCGTATCGACCAGCGACGGAATGTCGAAGATGTCCCTGAGGCACTCGCGGTAGGTCTCGAGCAGCATCGGGAACGAGCCATAGTTGGAGGCGACGCGGAGGAGGTCGGCGGCGCGCTTGCGCTGCTGCCACAGCGGACTCCGGCCTCCAGGCCGGCGCTTCGGCAGCAGCAGGGCGCGCGCGGCCGCCTCCCGGAACCGTGCCGCGAAGAGCGCCGTGCCGCCCAGCTGGCGCACCACCAGGGCCTCGACTTCCTCCGACGCCGGAATCATCAGCGCCGGATCGGGCGGCTCTTCGGTGTCCGGAAACCTCACCACGAAGCCGTCGTCGGTCCACATCGTTTCGACGTCGAGCCCGGTTTCCGCCCGGGCCCGCTCGACCGCGGCCATCGCCCATGGGGCGTGGATCCGTCCTCCGAACGGCGACAGCACGCAGATGCGCCAGTCGCCGAGCTCGTCGCGGCAGCGTTCGATGAGGATGGTGCGATCGTCGGGGACCGTTCCCGCGGCCGCCGCCTGATCGGTGAGGTAGCGCAGCAGGTTCTCGGCGGCCTGCTGATCGAGGTCGTGGTGCGCGACCAGGCGCTGGATGGCGCCGGCGGGGGGCAGCTGGCGGAGCGTCCGCACCAGCTCGCCGATCTGGCGGCCGAGCTCGAGCGGCCGGCCGGCCGCGTCCGCCTTCCAGAACGGCATCTTGCCGGGCTCGCCGGGGGCTGGGGACACCAGCACCCGGTCGTGCGTGATTTCCTCGATCCGCCAGGTCGAGGCGCCGAGCAGGAAGGTCTCGCCGACGCGGCTCTCGAAGACCATCTCCTCGTCGAGCTCGCCGACGCGCGCGCCGGGGCCGCGCTCGCCGACCAGAAAGACCCCGTAGAGGCCGCGGTCCGGAATGGTGCCGCCGTTGATGACCGCAACGCGCTTGGCGCCGTCCCGCGGCGTCAGCCGGTTCGCCAGCCGATCCCAGGTGAGCCGCGGGCGCAGGTCGGCGAAGTCGTCCGACGGGTAGAGACCCGACAGCATGTCGAGGACGCCTTCGAACACCGCGCGGCTCAGATCGGCGAACGGCGCGGCGCGCCGCACCGCGTCGTAGAGCGCGTCCACCGGCCAGTCGTCGCTGGCCACCATCGCGACAATCTGCTGGGCGAGGACGTCGAGCGGGTTGCGCGGATAGCGGCTCGACTCGATCCGCGCTTCGTGCATGGCGCGCGTGACGGCCGCGCACGCCACCAGATCGCCGCGGAACTTCGGGACGATGATCCCGCGGCTGGCGGCGCCGATGGTATGGCCGGCCCGTCCGATGCGCTGCATGCCGCTGGCCACCGACGGTGGCGCCTCGATCTGGATGACGAGGTCGATCGCGCCCATGTCGATGCCGAGCTCGAGCGACGAGGTCGCCACCAGCCCGCGGAGCAGACCTGCCTTGAGGCGGTCCTCGACCTCGATCCGCTGCGGCCTGGCGAGCGAACCGTGGTGCGATCGCACCAGGACTTCACCGGCCAGCTCGTTGAGCGCGGCGGCCAGCCGCTCGGCGATGCGCCGGCTGTTGACGAAGATCAGCGTCGAACGGTGGGCGAGCACCAGCTCGAGCAGCCGCGGATGGATCGCCGTCCAGATGGAATGGCGGGCGCCGGTCGCGGACGCCGGGCCGCTCGGAATATCCTCGAGCTGGCCCATCCGCGCCATGTCCTCGACCGGCACTTCGATGCGCAGGTCGAGCTTCTTCTTCTCCGAGGTGTCGACGATCGTCACCGGACGATAGCCCGGCGCCGACGGGGCATGGGCGGCGAATTCCTCGTGCAGCGCCCCATCCGCTCCTGCGATGCCGGCCTGACGCCGGCCGCGGGCGCGCGCCGGCACCGCGGTGTCCTCGGGGACGACCGTCGCCCCGCCCCCCAGGTAGCGCGCCACTTCGTCGAGCGGCCGCTGGGTCGCGGACAGGCCGATGCGCGTCAGCGCTGGTGCGGACCCATCGCCCGCCGCCCGCCGCAGCTCCTCGAGCCGCTCCAGCGACAGCGCCAGGTGCGCGCCGCGCTTGGTCGGCACCAGCGCGTGGATCTCGTCGACGATGACGGTGTCGATCGAGCGCAGCGCGTCGCGGGCGTTCGAGGTCAGCAGCAGGTAGAGCGACTCGGGCGTGGTGATCAGGATGTCGGCGGGATCGCGGGCGAAGCGGGCGCGCTCGATCGCCGGCGTGTCGCCGGTGCGAATCGCCACCGTCGGCTGGTGGTGGGCGTCGCCGCGCGCCACCGCGCGATTGGCGATCCCGGCCAGCGGCGCCCGGAGGTTGCGCTCGATGTCGACCGCCAGCGCCTTGAGCGGCGAAATGTACAGCACCCGGCAGCGGCGTCCTTTCGCCGGGACCGGGTCGAACATCAGGCGGTTGAGGCACCAGAGGAAGGCGGTCAGCGTCTTGCCGCTGCCGGTGGGGGCGAGGATGAGGGTGGAATCGCCGCGCGCGATCGCCGGCCATCCCAGCGACTGCGGCGGCGTCGGCGCCGCGAACGATGCCTGGAACCACTCGGCAACCGCCGGCTGGAACAGCGACAGGACGTCGGCTCTGCGTGCCACGGATCTATTTTAGCGGCTTCCGTTGACCCCCCGCGCCGATCGGGGGCACAATGGATTGATCGAACATCTGTCGAGCTCGCGCGCGCGCGCCCGGCGCATTTTTCACGTCAGCATTCGATACCAGCAATTTTATGGGTGATTCCGGAGAAGGCCTCGTCGACGCGGAAGCGCGGATCCAGGAGCAGATGGAGGAGCGGGAGGCGGAACGCCGCCGCCGCACCGGCTCGGGTCCGAAGATCGATCCCGAGAAGGTGCGCGAGCAGGAGTCGCTGCGCCTGGCGAAGTCGAATCTGCAGCGTCAGGCGGAGGCCACCGCGCATCCGGTGCGCCAGCAGCAGATCAAGCTCGCCATCGCCGAAATCGACAAGCGGCTCGCGGTCAAGTAGCCGGCCCTGGCCGGCCGCGGCGGCGGGTCCGGCCCGCCGCCCTGAGGCTCGCGGCCGCCCGGCGCTAGTCGCGTCTGGCCCCGGCCCCGGCCAGCAGGGTCTTGATCTCGCCGGCCTCCAGTGATTCCTGCTCCAGGAGCGCCTCGGCCAGGACGCGCATCGGCTCGGTGTTGCGCTCGATGATCCACCGCGCGTGGTCGTAGCCGCTCATCACGATCTTGCGGATCTCGTCGTCCACCCGCTGCGAGGTGGCTTCGCTCACCGCGTGCGGCCGGTCGGCGTCGAAGGCGTTGCCCGGCTTGCGGTAGGCGAGCGGCCCGAGGTCCGACATCCCGAATTCACAGACCATGTGCTGCGCGATCTCGGTCGCGCGCTCGATGTCGTTGGAGGCGCCGCTCGTCATGTGATGCATGAAGAGCTCTTCGGCGACGCGCCCGCCCATCAGCACCGCCACCTGCGTGTGCAGGAAGTCCTTCGTATAGGTATGCCGATCGGCCTCCGGCAGCTGCATCGTCACGCCCATCGCCCGGCCGCGCGGAATGATCGTCACCTTGTGCAGCGGGTCGGCGTTCGGGAGCAGCGCCGCCACCAGCGCGTGGCCGGCTTCGTGGTAGGCGCAGTTGACGCGGTCCATCTCGCTGAGCACGATCGAGCGCCGCTCGGCGCCCATCAGCACCTTGTCGCGGGCGGCCGACAGATCGATGTCGGTGACGCGCGGGCGTGCCGCGCGCGCCGCGAGCAGCGCCGCCTCGTTGACGAGATTCGCCAGGTCGGCGCCGGAGAAGCCTGGCGTGCCGCGCGCGATCGACCGGAGATCCACACCCGGGTCGATGGCGACCTTGCGGGTGTGGACGCGGAGAATCGCCTCGCGTCCGCGGAGATCGGGATTGCCCACCGTCACCTGGCGGTCGAATCGCCCGGGGCGGAGCAGCGCCGGGTCGAGGATGTCCTGCCGGTTGGTGGCGGCAACAACGACGATGCCGTGGTGGGGCTCGAAGCCGTCCATCTCGACGAGCAGCTGGTTCAGCGTCTGCTCGCGCTCCTCGTGGCTGAGCGAGTTGCCGCCGCGGCTGCGGCCGACGGCGTCGAGCTCGTCGATGAAGATGATGCAGGAGCCGTGGCGGCGGGCGTCCTTGAAGAGGCGGCGCACCCGCGCCGCGCCGACGCCGGCGTACATCTCGACGAAGTCGGAGCCGCTGGCGAAGAGGAAGGGCACCCCGGCCTCGCCGGCGATCGAGCGGGCGAGCAGGGTCTTGCCGGTGCCCGGAGGGCCGACCAGCAGGACGCCCTTGGGAATGTGGCCGCCGATGGCGGAGAAGCGATCCGGGTGGCGGAGAAAGTCGACGATTTCCTTGACCTCGTCCTTGGCCTCGTCGACGCCGGCGACGTCCTGGAAGGTGATGACGTTCTCGCCGCGCTCCGCGTGGCGGGCCCGCCCCGAGTTGGGGATGCGGCCGGCGGTGGTGCGGTAGACCGTGAAGCAGATCAGCCCGAAGAACGCCGCGGCGGTGACCATCGCGCCGTAGCTGGGCGCCGAGGGGTCCGGCGACGGCTCGACCTCGACGCGGATGTGCCGCCGCACCAGGTCGGTCACGAACGAGGCGTTGGCGGCGAGGAACTCGGGAGGGGCGATGGTGTGCACCATGCGGGTGTCGCGCAGGGTGACGTCGATCGTCCGATCGTGGAAGGTGACCGCCGTGACGCTGCCGGCCTCGAGCTCCTGCAGGAACTCGGAAAAGGCCATCGGCGGCGGCGGGACGGGGCGCCGGGCGACATAGAGGCCCGCCGGGATGGCCGTCAACGCGAGAATGACGGCAGCGAGGATCAGGAAACGCGGGCGCCGGAAGGCTGGTGGCAGCACAGATACATCCGTTTCGCGAAGTGCGCCGTCGGATTCCGGACGGAGGGACGCCGCCGCGGCCGGGGCATTCGCCGGACCGCAAACGAGGCTCCCACCCGTGAACACGTCAGGCGGCAGACAGATCAGAGTGAAAAAAGAAACACTCCGCTGGGGATTGGAATGTGCTCAGATTCTACAACATGCGGGTGCGCCTGTAAATGGCGGGCCGGAGGGGATGACGACAACTGAGCCGTTAACAGCGGGCGGGAGCGCCCCCGGGCGTGCACTGGCCTGGTCGGTCCACGCCTACACGGCGCTCGGAGCGGTCGCCGCCTTCGCTGCCACCCTGGCGGTGTTCGACGCCAATTACCGCGCCGCTTTCCTGCTGCTCGCCGCCGCCACCGTGGTCGATGCCACCGACGGCGTGCTCGCACGCCTCGCCAGAGTCAAGGAGCGCACCCCCGCGTTCGACGGCGCCCGCCTCGACGACATCGTCGACTACCTGACCTTCGTCTTCGTGCCGGCGCTGCTGCTCTATCGCGCCGGCGATCTGCCCGAGGCGTGGGGCGGCCTGGTGGTCGCGGCGGTACTGCTCAGCAGCGCGTGGGGCTTCTGCATGTCGGACGCGAAGACCGACGACAGCTTCTTCACCGGGTTCCCGTCCTACTGGAACATCGTCGCCGTCTATCTGCACGCCGCCGGGCTGCCGCCGGAAGTGAACGGCGGCATCCTGCTGCTGCTGAGCGGCCTGGTGTTCGTCAGGAACGGCTATGTCTATCCCTCGCGCACCGCAACCCTGCGCGGCCTGACGCTTGCACTCGGGGCGGTGTGGGCCGGGATGATGCTGGTGATCATCCTGCTGCTGCCGCATGTGCCCGGCCGGCTGCTGATCGTGTCCCTGTTCTTTCCCGTCTATTACATGGTGCTGTCCCTGATGCTCGATGCCCGCCGCCGCCGGATCCGCTCGTGATCCGCGGCCTCCGCATCCCGGTGCGCGTCCGCGACCGCATCGCCGCCGTCATCTTCGGCCTCCTCGTCGTCTCGAGCGCCGTGGCGCTGACCTGGACGCTGCGCGAGGCCTGGGCGGTCCACAAGCTGCAGCGCGGCGTCGGCGATACCTGGTTCATGGCGGCTGACGGGCGGCAGTGGTTCCGGCTCGACGAGCAGCGGATGGATGTGCCGCTTTCGGAGATCCCCCTCAACCTGCAGAACGCCTTCGTGGCCGTCGAGGACCATCGCTTCTTTCACCATCCCGGCGTGGATCCCATCGCGCTCGGCCGTGCGGTGGTGCGCGACATCCGTTCCTCAGGCAGGGTGGAAGGCGGCAGCACGCTGACGCAGCAGCTGGCCCGGACGCTGTTTCTCTCCAACCGGAAGTCGTACGGCCGCAAGATCCGCGAGGCGGCGCTGGCGCTGATGATCGATGCCGACCTGTCGAAGCAGCAGGTGCTCGAGCTCTACCTCAACCGGATCTATCTCAGCGCCGGGGTCTACGGCGTCGAGACGATGTCGCGGCACCTCTTTCGCCGGCCCGCGAAGACCCTCAGCCTCGCGGAGTGCGCGCTCATCGCCGGGCTGGCGCGGTCGCCCGCCGGGCTCTCGCCGTGGACCAACCTGCCCGGAGCGCTCGAGCGCAGCCATGTCGTGCTGACGCGGATGCGGGAGGAAGGCTTCATCACCCCCGCCCAGGAGCGCGAGGCGCGGGCGGCGCCGATCCGGATCGCCCCCTTTCCCCGCCCGGCCGAGCCGCGCGCCGGCTACGCCAAGGAGTTCCTGCGGCAGCAGTTCCGCGAGATCTTCGGCGGCGACCATCCCCCCGACTGGAACGTGCGGACGACGTTCGATCCGGCGCTGCAGGAGGCGGCCGAGAGCGCGGTGACCGACGGCTTGCGGCGCTTCGGCGATCCCGACCTGCAGGCGGCGCTGGTGGCGCTCAACCCCAGAAACGGCGACATCCTGGCGCTGGTGGGAGGACGCGACTTCCGCACCTCGCAGTTCAACCGCGCCACCCGCAGCCGGCGTCAGCCGGGGTCGGCCTTCAAGCCGCTGCTGTTCGCCGCCGCGCTCGAGCACGGCTTCTCGCCGGTTTCGGTGCTGTCCGGCCTGGAGACGATTCAGCCGCAGGGGCCGGAGGAATGGGCGCCGAGGAACGCCAAGGGCGAGACCCCGGACGCCCTGACCTTGCGCGCGGCGCTGATCGAATCGAACAACCGCGCCGCGACGCTGCTGCAGCAGCGGGTCGGGTCGCGGCCGGTGCTGCGCCTGGCGTCGGACGCCGGCCTGCGCAACCTTCCCAACGTGCCCTCGCTCTCGCTCGGCACCGGTGAGGTGACGCCGCTCGACCTCACCGCGGCCTTCGCGATGTTTCCCAACGGCGGCTTCGCGGTGCGCCCGCGCGCCATCGCCCGGGTGCTCGACGCCGATGGCGGCTCGGCCTACGAGAACCTGCCGCGCACCGACCGCGTGCTGTCGCCGCAGACCGCCTATCAGATGGTCTCGATGCTCGAGGACGTCATCGATCGGGGCACGGCGTCCGCCGCCAGGACGTGGGGCGTCCGCTTCGCCGCCGGCGGCAAGACCGGCACGACGAACGATTTCAAGGACGCCTGGTTCGTCGGCTTCTCGTCGTCGGTCGTGGTGGGCGTGTGGGTGGGCTTCGATCAGCCGAAGACCATCGCCCCCTCCGCCTACGGCGCGCGCTATGCGCTGCCGATCTGGAGCGATTTCATGCGACGGGCGGCCCGGCGCCGCGCGCCGGCCGCCTTTACGGTGCCGTCAGGGCTGCACGACGAGCCGCTGTGCCGCGTCTCCTACCTCAAGCCGGTCGAGGGGTGCCCCCTCTACACGGAGCACTTCAAGCCGGGAGACGATGTGCCGACGCGCCTCTGTCCGATCCACCAGGGCAGCGTCAAGCAGCGGGTGCGGCGCGCCTTCGAAGGGGTGCTGTCGACGCTTGGCAACCGGCTCAAGGGGATTTTCCGTTGACAGCGCGTCGAGCGGCCGCATAGCGTTCCTACCATGACAACTGCGTTGCACGTGCCAGCCGCCGGAGCCCTGGATTTTCTCTCCCTGGGCGCCCTGATTCACCGGCTCGACCCCGGCCCGGTTCCCTTCCGGAAGGCGATGTCGTGCGCCATCCACGTCAGCGGCGGAGAGTTCAACACCGCGGCCAACCTCTCCGACTGCTTCGGCCTGCGGACCGGCGTCGCCTCGGCGATGGTGGCGTATCCGATTGGCGAGCTGATCGCCTCGCGGGTGCGGTCGATGGGAGTGACGCCGTTCTACAAGATGTTCCAGCACGACGGCGCCTGGGGGCCCAACATGGCCACGGTCTACAGCGATCGGGGCTACGGCGTCCGCGCGCCGATCGTCTTCTACAACCGCAGCAACGAGGCGGCGGCGCAGCTCAAGCCGGGGGATTTCGACTGGAACGCCATCTTCGGGAGCGGCGTGCGCTGGTTCCACAGCGGCGGCATCTTCGCGTCGCTCTCCGAGACCGCGGCCGAGCTGATCATCGAAGGCATGCAGGCGGCGCGCAAACACGGGGCGGTGGTGTCGTTCGACCTGAACTACCGCGAGAAGCTGTGGAGCGCGTCCGGCGGCAACGCCCGCGCGGTCAAGGTGCTCGGACGGATCATCGACCATGTCGACGTCCTCGTCGGCAACGAGGAGGACCTGCAGAAGGGGCTGGGCATCCGCGGGCCTGAGGTGGCGTCGAAGTCGTCGCTCGACCCCGCCACCTTCGTGGGGATGATCGCGCAGGTCATGGAGAAGTACCCGCAGATGAAGGTGGTCGCGACGACGCTGCGGGAAGTCCACTCGACCAGCCGGCACAGCTGGAGCGCGGTGGCGTGGATCGACGGCAAGGCGCAGGTGGCGCCGACCTGCGAGATCGATGTCTACGATCGCGTCGGCGGCGGCGACGGCTTTGCCGCGGGGCTGTTCTACGGCCTGCTCAACGG
>JBDTOB010000070.1:0-9548 GCA_039933435.1 Acidobacteriota bacterium
TGCGCGAGGGCACGGTGCTGGCCAGCGGGCCGACCGCGGATGTGCTGACGCCCGGACACATCCGCGACTTGTACGGCGTCGAGGCGGAGGTCACCCGCCATCCGGCCACGGGCCGCCTGGTGGTGGTGCCGCTGGCGCGGGTGCCGCCGGCGCGGGTGGGGGCCGCGGGATGACACCGACGCCGTCGCCGCTCGGGCGGCGCATGTGGCGGACGCTGCCCTGGTTCGCCGCGCTGGCGCTGCTGGCCATTGCCGGCGGACCGCTGGTCGGCTCGACCCGCATCAGCCTGGTGCGCGCGCTCGATCCGGCGATCCCGTTCGCCGACAACGTCGATGCGCAGATCTTCTTCGTCGCCCGGCTGCCCAGGACCCTCGCCGGCGCCCTCGTCGGCTCGATGCTCGCCTGTGCCGGCGTGGTGTTCCAGGGGCTGCTCCGCAATCCTCTGGCGACGCCGTTCACGCTCGGCGTCTCCGCCGGGGCGGCGCTCGGCGCGATGCTGGCGATCACCTTCGGCTGGTCGTTCGCCTGGCTGGGCGTCCCGGCGGCGCCGGCGGCCAGCTTCATCGGCTCGCTGCTGGCGGTCGGGGTGGTCTACGCCCTGGCACGCGCCCGCCACCGCGGCATCTCGACCAACGTGCTGCTGCTCGCCGGCGTCACCATGAACGCCTTCTTCTCGGCGCTGATCCTGTTCGTGCAGTACTTCGCCGACTTCGGGCAGACCTACCGCATCCTGCGATGGCTGATGGGGGACCTCGACGTCAGCAGCTACCAGCCGCTGCTGACGGCGCTGCCGCTGGTCGTGCTCTCCGCTGTCGTCTTCGCCTGGCTGGCGCGGCCGCTGAACCTCCTCAGCCTCGGCCCCGAGAGTGCCGGCACCCACGGCCTCGACGTCACCCGCGCGCAGCGCGCCGCCTTCATCAGCGCCTCGCTGGCCACCGGCGCCGCGGTCTCGGTCGGCGGCCCGGTCGGCTTCGTCGGCATCATCATTCCGCACCTGGTGCGGCTGATGGTGGGCTCCGACCATCGCCTCGTTCTCCCGGCCTCGGCGCTCTTCGGCGCCGCCTTCCTGGTCGGCTGCGACGTCGTCGCCCGCACCGTGATGGCGCCGGTGGAACTGCCGGTGGGTGTGATCACCGCGCTCATCGGCGGCCCCTTCTTCCTGTGGCTGCTGCTGAGGAAAGCATGAGACACCTCGGACAGCTGCTGCTGAAGAAGACCTCTCTGGCAGCGCTGTTGGCGTTGCTGATGCTCGCCATGCCGCGGGCGCAGACGCCGCAGGCGCAGACGCCGCGAGCCCCGGCACGGATCATCTGCCTCGTACCGGCGGTCACCGAAACGCTCTTCGCGGTGGGTGCCGGGCCGCAGGTAGCGGCGGTCAGCAGCTTCGACAATTACCCGCCTGAAGTCGAGAAGCTGCAGCGCGTCGGCGCGCTGCTCGACCCCGATGTCGAACGAATACTGTCGCTCCGTCCCGATCTGGTGGTGGTCTACGGCAGCCAGACCGATCTGCGGGCGCAGCTCGATCGCGCTCACATCCAGACTTTTATCTACAGCCATGGCGGCCTCGCCGAGGTCACGGCGACGATCCGCGCGATCGGCGATCGGGTCGGGCACGGCCCCGAAGCCACGCGCCTGGCCGGCGACATCCATCGCCGGATCGCGGCGGTTCGTAAGCGGGTCGCGGGATTACCCAGGGTACGCACGCTCGTGGTCTTCGAGCGGGAGCCGCGTTCACTCCGTGGCATCTACGCGAGCGGAGGCATCGGCTTCGTACACGACATGATCGAAGCCGCCGGCGGCGTCAACGTCTTCGCGGACGTCAAGCGGGAGGCAGTGCAGGCGACCACGGAACTGATCCTGGCGCGGCAGCCGGAAGCCATCATCGAGCTGCGCTCGGCAGCGGCGACCGACGACGAGCGGCGCCTGGAGATCGCGACCTGGGATCGGCTCGGCGCCCTCCCGGCGGTGCGTTCCCATCGCGTTCATCTGTTTGCCGATCAGAAGATGAGCATCGCCGGACCGCGCGTCGCCGAGGTGGTGGAGATCCTGGGACGAACGCTTCATCCCGGAGCGTTCGCCCGCTGATCGCCGCCTGTCAGGCGATCACTTCTCGACGTGGTGCATCTTGCCGATGTCCGGATCGCTCCCGGTCAGCCAGCCCTTGGCAATCTCGAACAGCACCACCGGCTGAGGCTTGGTGACCTCGAGGAAGGTCGCCGAGTGGACATCCACGCCAATCAGCACCATCCGCGGGTCGTCCGGCGTGCCATGGCGCGGGTCCCCTTCGTTCGAGAACCACGCCTTCCAGTCGGACGCGTAGAGCTCGCGAATCACGCGCCGGTCGCGGGAGATGTTGGCCAGCCCGGCCACTGAAATCCACTCGCGAGTCCGGTCCTTGTAATAGCCGAGGTTGACGTGGGGATCGCCTTCGATATCCTCCAGCTTCGAGCTGTCCTCCATGGTGACGAACCACAGATCGGCGCCGTCCGCGGCCTTCTGGTTGGCCATCGCACGCGAGACCAGATGCCCGTCGTTCCGACGGGTGGTCATCATCGCGATCTCCAGGTCCTCGATCATTTCGTAGAGCTTGGCAAGTTCGCTGTTCACAGAGTCCTCCACGCTGGATGCTGTGCAACCTGGCGGCCAGGACAGGGTGCCAGAAGCGCCAAAGGGGCAAGGTGGCAGGGGGCAGACAAAGTGCCCGGAGTGCCCGGGGACGGCGGGCGGCACCGCTGGCGTTGGTGCGGCGCTAGGCCGCGAATTCGATGGGGACGCGCTGCGGGATGAGGCCGCGCTCGTAGGCTTCCGAGAGGAGGCGCTCGAGGCCGAGGCGGCCGCGCTCGCCGTAGTCCAGGGTCAGCTCGTTGACGTACATTCCCACGAAGGTGTCGGTCTTGCCGCGGTCCAGCCCGCGGCCGAACTGCAGCGCGTACTCGACCGCTTCCTTCCGGTGCGACAGCGCATAGGCGATGCTGTCGTGCAGCATCTTCGACACCTTGGCGATCATCTCCCGGCCCAAATCGCGGCGGATGACGTTGCCGCCAAGCGGCAGCGGCAGGCCGCCGGTCCGCTCCGCCCACCACTCGCCGAGATCGACAACCTTCTTCAGGCCCTCGTCCTGGTAGGTCAGCTGTCCCTCGTGAATCAGCAGACCGGCGTCGGCCTTGCCGTCGAGCACCGCCTGCTGAATCTCGTCGAACGGCACGACAACGTATTCGAAGTCCGGCTCGTAGAGCCGCAGCGTCAGGTAGGCGGTCGTCAGGGTCCCGGGGATGGCGATACGCCGCCCCTTGACACCGTTGGCCGCTGCGCCCCTGGAGGGCGGTCCTCCGGGGGAGATGGCCGGCGTCACCACGATCGGGCCGTACTTGTCGCCCATGCTGGCGCCGTGCGGGAGCAGCGCGTACTTGTCCACCAGGTGGGCGTAGGCGTGGAACGACACCGCCGTGACCTCGTACTGGCCGTCGAACGCCGCGCGATTGAGCGACTCGATGTCCTTGAGCACCTGATCGACGACGATGCCGCCGGTCTCGACGTTGCCGCTGGCCAGACCGAAAAACATGAAGGCGTCGTCCGAGTCGGGGCTGTGCGCGACGGTGATCCGCGTTTCTGACATGGCGAGCTTCAGGCCTTTGCTTTCTGCAGGGAGCGCACCACCGCGACCACGTGCGCGATGGCGAAGTCGATCTCGGCCTCCGTCGTCGTGCGACCGAGACCGAAGCGGATGGAGGCGCCGGCATGGTCGCCGGTCGCGCCGATCGCCTGGAGGACGTGCGACGGCGCCTGGCTGCCGGAGCTGCAGGCGGACCCGGTCGAAACCGCCACCTCGCCAAGCGCCATCACCAGCGCCTCCCCCTCGACTTCGTCGAAGCTGAGGTGCAGGTTGTGCGGCAGCCGGCGATCCCCGGAGGGACCGTTGACGCGCAGGCCGGTGAGATCGCGCTCGAGGCCGGCCAGCAGCCGATCGCGCAGCGCCGAGAGGCGCGCCGACTCCGCCGGCATCTCCGCGGCGCAGATTTCCGCGGCGCGGCCGAGGCCGACGATGCCGGGGACGTTGAGGGTGCCGGAGCGCAGCCCGTTTTCATGGCCGCCGCCGTCGATCTGGCAGGAGAGTGGCATTTTCGGCTTTTTCCGCCGGACGTAGAGCGCGCCCGCCCCTTTGGGGCCGTAGTACTTGTGGCCGGTCAGCGACAGCAGATCGACGCCGAGCGCCGAAACGTTGAGCGGGACCTTGCCCGCTGCCTGCGCCGCGTCGGTGTGGAAGAGGACGTTGCGCTCCTGGGCGATCGCCCCGATGGCCTGCAGATCCTGGAGCACGCCAATCTCGTTGTTGGCGGCCATCACCGAGATCAGGACGGTGCGTTCGGTGATTGCCTTGCGCAGCTCGTCGAGATCGAGGAAGCCCTGGCGATCGACGCCGAGGCGCGTGACCCGGCAGCCCTCGCGCTCGAGGCGCTTGCAGGAGTCGAGCACCGACTTGTGCTCGGTGGCGACGGTGATCAGATGATCGCCGCGGTCGCGCAGCGCGTGCGCGCACCCCTTGATGGCGAGGTTGTTCGATTCGGTGGCGCCGCTGGTGAAGACGATCTCCTGCGCCGAGGCGCCGATCAACGAGGCCACCTGGTGGCGCGCCGCTTCGACCGCCTTCTGCGCCTCCCAGCCCCAGGCGTGCTGGCGGCTGGCGGGATTGCCGAACTGTTCGGTGAAGTACGGGAGCATCGCCTCGAGGACACGGGGGTCCACCGGCGTCGTCGCGTGGTAGTCGAGATAGACAGGTCGGGACGCCATCGTCAGCGGGAGGCTTTCGTGAACGCCAGCGGCATCGCCGGGTCGGCCACCGGATCGGCGGGCGCCTCGGCCGAGACTTCCTGCAGCGAGCAGGTCGCCAGCGCCGCGAGAATCCGGTCCTTGATGCGCCACAGCGGATCGCGCACGCTGCACTTCGAGTACTGGCCGCAGTTCTCGTCTTCGGTCGAGCAGGCGGTCACGGTCAGCGGCCCGTCAATCGCCTGGATGATGTCGGCCACCGAGATGGCGCTCGGGGCGCTGGCGAGGCGGTAGCCGCCGCGCGTCCCCTGGTGCGACACCAGCAGGCCGCGTCGTGCCAGCCGCTGCAGCACCTTGGCCATCAGCTCCACCGGGATGTCGTAGGCCTCGGCAATCTCGCGCGCGCTCGCCGACATCACGTCGGTGCGCGTCGCCAGATGCTTCATCGCCATCAGCGCGTAGTCAGCTTTTTTTGACAGTCGCAGCATGGTTCACCACATTCCGAGCTGAAGCTTCGCCGCTTCCGACATCCGATCCTTGGTCCAGCCGGGCTCCCAGACGATGTCCACTTTTGCGTCCGAGACGCCGGCCACGCCCTTGACCTTCGCCGCCACTTCAACCGGCAGCGACTGGGCCGCGGGGCACCCGGGGGCGGTGAGCGTCATCGTCACCAGCGCGGCGCCGGCGGCGTCCACGGCAATCTCGTAGATGAGGCCGAGCTCCCAGATGTTGACCGGGATCTCCGGGTCGAAAACGGTCGAGATCGCCTGGACGATCGCGGGCCGGAGCGCTTCGGTCTTCTCCGGATCGGCCACCAGCGGCGTGGTCGGCGTCGGCTCGGGCGTGGGAACGGCGTCGGTCGGTATCATCGGCAGGGGCTTCATGGTTCAGGTTTCGCGGTTACTCGGTCGAGACAATCTGCTCGCGGTCGAGCGCGGCCTTCATCGTATGCCACGCCAGGCTCGCGCACTTCACGCGGACGGGGAACTCGCGCACGCCGGCGAGCACGGAGAGCTTGCCCAGATCCTCGACCGGCTGATCCGGCGGCGTCGTCACGACGCGGTGGAAACGCTGGAACAGGCTGTCGGCTTCGGCGACGGTCTTGCCCTTGAGCGCGTCGGTCATCAGCGACGCCGAGGCCTTCGAGATGGCGCAGCCCGACCCCTCGAACGCCATGTCGGTGATGACGTTGCCGCTCACCTGGACGTAGAGGTTGAGCCGATCGCCGCAGAGCGGGTTGTAGCCCTCGGCATGGTGGCTCGGCGCCTCGATCTTGCGGAAGTTCCTCGGCCGGCGATTGTGGTCGAGAATCACTTCCTGGTAGAGATCGGTGAGGTCGGACATCAGGCAAACACCGCGCGTACTTTCTCCAGGGCCGCCGCCAGCGCATCGACATCCTCGCGGGTGTTGTAGATCCCGAGCGAGGCGCGGATGGTGGCGGTGATCCGGTAGCAGTCCATCACCGGCTGGGCGCAGTGCTGGCCGGTGCGGACCGCGACCCCCTGGCGATCGAGAATGGTGCCGGCGTCGTGCGGGTGCACGCCCTCGAGCACGAACGACAGGACAGCGGTCTTGTGCCGGGCCTCGCCGATGATCCGGGCCCCGGGCAGCGCGCCGACCAGCCCGGTGGCGTAGGCGAGGACGTCGTCTTCGTGGGCGAGCGCGGCCTGGCGATCGATGCCGGCCAGGTATTCGAGCGCGGCGCCGAAACCGGCAACCCCGGCGATGTTCGGTGTCCCCGCCTCGAACTTGTAGGGCAGCACGTTGTAGGTGGTCTTCTCGAAGGTCACCGACTGGATCATGTCGCCGCCGCCCTGGTACGGGGGCATCGCCTCGAGCAGCGAGCGCCGGCCGTAGAGCACGCCGACGCCGGTCGGGCCGTACATCTTGTGGCTGGAGAAGGCGTAGAAGTCGCAGTCGAGCGCCTGGACGTCAATCGCCAGGTGGGGCGCCGCCTGGGCGCCGTCAACCAGGACGACCGCGCCGCGGGCGTGCGCCTGCTCGACCACTTCACGCACCGGGTTGATGGTGCCGAGGGCGTTCGAGACGTGCCCGATGGCGACGATCCGCGTCCGCGGCGACAGCAGCGCCGCGTACTGGTCCATCTCGATCTCGCCGCGGGCGTTGATCGGCACCACCCGCAGCACCGCGCCGGTCTGCTCGCAGAGCAGCTGCCAGGGGACGATGTTGGAATGGTGCTCGAGCCAGGTGATGAGAATCTCGTCGCCGGGCTTGAGGGTCGAACGGCCGTAGCTCTGGGCCACCAGGTTGATGCCGTCGGTCGTGCCCTTGGTCAGGACGACCGACGCGGTGTCGGGGGCGTTGATGAAGGCCGCGGCGCGCGCCCGGGCCCCCTCGTAGAGCGCGGTGGCGCGCTCGCTCAGCAGGTGCGTGGCGCGGTGGATGTTGGCGTTGTCGTGGCGATAGTAGGCATTCGTCGCCTCGATCACCGACGCCGGCTTCTGGCTGGTGTTGGCGCTGTCGAGATAGACGAGCGGCCGGCCGTGCACCTGCTCGCCGAGGATCGGGAAATCGGCCCGCACCTTCTCGACGTCGAAGGCCGCCCGTGCCACCGCCGTCGCCTGGGGGGTCATTTCGCGTCGAGCTCCGCGAGGTCCTTCGCCAGCTGCGCGTACAACTCCGCCTCGAGCGCCACCCGCAGCGGCTCGATCTTGATGCGATCGAGGATGTCCCCCGCAAACGCATGGATCAGCATGTCGCGCGCCTCGAAATAGGTCAGCCCGCGCGCCCGCAGGTAGAAAATCGCGTCCTCGTCCAGCTGCCCGATCGCCGCCCCGTGAGTGCACTTGACGTCGTCGGCGAAAATCTCGAGCTGCGGCTTGGTGTTGATGGCGGCGTTGTCCGAGAGCAGCAGGGCGCGGTTGGTCTGCTTGGCGTCGGTCTTCTGGGCGTCCTGGCGGACGATGATCTTGCCGTTGAAGACCGCCCGGGCACGGCCGCCGAGAATGCCCTTGTAGATCTCGTGGCTCGGGCAGTGGGCCTTGGCGTGGTCGATCGAGGTGTGGTTGTCCACCAGCCGGTCGCCGTCGGCGATATACAGCCCGTTCAGCGTGCACTCGGCGCCCTCGCCGTCGAGCAGCGCCGCGGCGTCGTTACGGACCAGACGGCCGCCGAGCGAGAAGGAATGCGACGAGAAATTGGCGCCGCGCGCGGCATGGACGTGCATGCTGGCGACGTGAAACGCCTCGAAGCTCTCCTGCTGGACCTTGTAGTGATCGATCACCGATCCCTCGCCGGCCACCACTTCGGTGACGGCATTGGTGAAGTAGGTGGCGCCGCGCGGCCCGACATAGGTCTCGACAATCCGCGCCTGGCTGCGTTCGCCGGCGACAATCAGCGCCCGGGCGGCCGACATGATCGGTCCGGTCGCCGCCGAGGCGGTGGTCACGAACAGCACGTGGATGGGCTGCTCGACGACGACGCCATCGGGAATGTAGAGATAGGCGCCGTCGCCGGCCAGCGCGGTGTTGAGCGCCGTGAAGGCGCGGCTGCCGAACTCGGCGAGCTGACCGAGATAGCGCTCGACCACTTCCGACTGATCGATCACCGCCGAGGCCAGCGAGGTGACGCGAACGCCGGCCGGCAGCCCCAAGGTGCGCGACAGCGTCGGCACGAAGTGGCCGTTGACCAGCACCAGCCGGACCGCGGCGTCACTGTAGAGGTAGCCCGACAGCTCCGCCTCGGTGGCCAGCGAGGCCTCCGGACCGGCGGCGCGGAACTCACCCGAGGCGATCGGCGCGACGTTGGTGAACCGCCACTCCTCGTCGCGCACCGTCGGGAATCCGAGCGCCGTGAACCGCGCCGCGGCGCGGTCGCGCAGGTCCTGCAGCCAGCGCGCGCCGCCGTGGGGCCGCTGTTCGAGGGCCGAGAGCCAGGGCTGAAGCTTTTCCGCCACCTGTGTCATGGCGCTCACGCTCCAACCGGCTGCGCACCGGTTTCGATCCAGCCGTAGCCCTTCTTCTCGAGCTCGTGCGCCAGCTCCTTGCCGCCCGAGCGCACGATCCGCCCGCCGCTCAGCACGTGCACGAAGTCGGGGACGATATAGTCGAGCAGCCGCTGGTAATGGGTGACGACGATGAAAGCGCGGTCCGGACCGCGCATGGCGTTGACGCCGTTGGCGACCAGCTTGAGGGCGTCGATGTCGAGCCCCGAGTCGGTCTCGTCGAGGATCGCCAGCTTCGGCTCGAGCAGCGCCATCTGGAAAATCTCGTTGCGCTTCTTCTCGCCGCCCGAGAAGCCCTCGTTGACGGCGCGGCTGAGCATGCTCTGGTCGATGTCGAGCAGCGACGACTTCGACTTGATCAGCGCCATGAACTCCATCGCGTCGAGCTCCGGCTCGCCGTGGTGCTTGCGCTTGGCGTTGAGCGCCGCCTTGAGGAAGTAGGCGTTGTTGACCCCGGCAATCTCCACCGGGTACTGAAAGGCCATGAACACGCCCTCGCGGGCGCGCTCGTCGGGATCCATGTCGAGCAGGTCGCGCCCCTCGAACAGCACCTCGCCGCCGGTGATGTGGTACTCCGGGTGGCCGGAGAGCGCCCGCGCCAGGGTGCTCTTGCCGGATCCGTTGGGACCCATGATGGCGTGGACCTCGCCGGCCTTGACCGCGAGATTGATCCCCTTGAGGATCTCCTTGTTCTCCGCCCGGACCTGCAGATTCTTGATGTCAAGCATTGGTGTATGAGTTTTCTTCTATTAATCTTTCGCGGGGCCCCACCCCCGCGAACTGCCAGCGCTCGCCCTCGGCTCGCGCCGTTGGTTAC
>JBDTOB010000071.1:0-9480 GCA_039933435.1 Acidobacteriota bacterium
AGGACTTCCGGAATGATCGCTCCAGCCCGGCCGCTCTCCACCAGCCTCAGCCAGAAGTCCCAGTCTTCGCAGCCGTCTCGCATCGACTCGTCGTAGCCGCCGACGGCCTCGAAGGCGTGGCGGCGCACCAGCGCCGCGCCGTTGACGGTGTTGCGCGCCAGCAGTGCCGGCAGGTCGCAGCGCTCGGGGGCCCAGACCCAGTGCTCGTCGCCAAACGTTTCCAGCCAGTGCGACACGAAGGCGACGTCGGGACGGTCGTCGAGCAGCCGCAGCCCCTTCTCGAACCAGGCCGGCGCCAGGCGGTCGTCGGCGTCGAGCGCACAGAAAACCTCGCCCGAGGCGTGCCTGGCGGCATGATTCCGCGCTGCCGGCAACCCCCGGTTCTCCGTCCGCAGCACCGTGACTCCCGGCCCGGACAGCAACGACACCGTCTCGATCGTCGCCGGTTCCGTCGAGCCGTCGTCGACCACGATGATCTCGAAGTTCTGGCAGGTCTGGCCGCGGACGCTGGCGACGGCCTCGTCGATGAAGGCGCCGTGGTTGAAGCACGGCAGCAGGACCGAGACCCGCGGCGTCGTCGTCATGGCCGGACCGCGGCCTCCGGCACCTGGGATTCGGTGAGCAGCGCCAGGTAGCGATCGGCGACCTCGGCTGACGGTCCGGCCATGATGATGCGGCCGCCCTCGAGCAGCAGCGCGCGGTCGCAGAACGCGGTGATGGTCCGCGGCTCGTGGCTGACGAGCAGCATCGAATGCCCGGCCCGGTGGAGCTCGCGGTAGCGCCCCTGGCAGCGCTCCTTGAACTCGGCGTCGCCGACCGCGAAGATCTCGTCGAGGATCAGGACTTCTTTCACCGCTCTGAAGGCGACCGCGTACGCCAGCCGCGCCGCCATGCCGCTCGAGTAGTGGCGCAGCTCCAGATGGGCAAAGCGCTCGAGCCCGGCGAACTCGAGAATCGACGCCGTCGCCGCGCGCAGGTCGCGCAACGTCAGCCCCATCACCGTCCCGAGCAGCTCGATGTTGTCGATGGCGTCGAGGTCGGGATTCCAACCCACCCCGAGCTCGAGGATCGGCGTAATCGCCGCGCGAACATCCACCCTGCCGGCGTCCGCCGGGTAGATGCCGGACACGATCCGCAGCAACGTGCTCTTCCCGGACCCGTTGCGCCCCATCAGGCCGAGGCTCTCCCCGGGCCGCAGCTCGAAGCTGACGCCGTCCAGCACGCGCAGCCGCTCGGTCGCCCGCGGCCTGAAGAAGTCCAGCGCGTGCTCGCGCACCGTCTCACGCCGCACCGACGGGATGACGAAGCTCTTCGACACCACGTGCGCTTCGAGGACCGGCGTCACCTCAGATCTCCTCCGCCACCCGCGGCGCGCGGATCGCATAGATCGTCCAGCCGATGCCGAGAATGGCGGCGGCCTCGGCGAACAGCAGCAGGTGGGCCAGCGGCGAGGGGGCGCGGCCGTCGAGCAGCACGCTCCGGGCGAACAGGATCACCGGCGTCGGCGGCCACACATAGAGATAGACGTGCAGCCGCTCGGGCAGCACGTCGATCGGATAGACGATCGGCGCCAGGAAAAAACCGGCCTGCGTCACCACTTCCCACACCTGATTCAGATCCCGGTAGCGCATGAACAGCACGCTGGCCGCCAGCGAGAAGCCGGACACAATCGCGAACAGGGTCAGCAGGTAAACGCCGTAGAGGCCGACGGCCCAGGCCGCCGGCGCCCGGCCGGTGAGCGTCAGGAACATCAGCAGCACCACCGAGAACAGCAGAATGGTGATCACGGCGTTCGAGGCCGACGTCAGCACGATAATCCACGACGGGAATGGCGCCTTGGTCAGCAGATACCCCTTGGCGCGCAGCGACAGCAGGCCGGTCTTGGTCGCTTCCTGAAAGAACTCGTAGAGGAACAACCCGATGATGAGATCCAGCCGGTACTGCGCCTGGCCGGCGAAGACGTAGGAAAACACGCTCAGCAGGACGAGGAACATCGTCAGCGGCTTGAGCAGCGCCCAGACGAAGCCGCCCAGCGTGCCGTGGTAGCGGGTCTTGAAATCGGTCCGCACCAGGGTCCAGACGAGGCCGGCGAAGCGCCCGCGACCCGGCCGGACGTGTGTGGCAACCACTGGGATCATCGGGGGGAAACCCTGATACTATACGGCCATTCCCATCGAAACCGGTCTCTGGCCTGGGGCGTGAATGTCGAGAGCGCCGCTTCGCATTCTCCATGTGGTCCCCTATTACGACGACGCCTGGGCCTACGGCGGCATCCCGAGGGTGGCCACCGCCCTGACCCGGGGCCTCGCCCGCAGGGGCCACGGCGTCAGCGTCTGCACCACCGACGCCTGTGACGCGCACGCGCGCACGGCCGTCTCCACCGGGACCAGCCACGGCGTCCACGTGCAGGTCTTTGCAAACCTCTCCAACCGCCTCGCCTACCACCTCCAGTGCTTCACCCCGCTCGGGCTTCGCCGCCACCTGCGGCAGCACGCCGGGTCGTTCGACGTCGCGCATCTCCATGCCTGCCACAACTTCGCCTCGACGATTGCCGCCGCCGCGCTCGGGCACGCCGGCGTGCCCTTCGTCGTGTCTCCCAACGGCACGGCGCGGCCGATCGAGCGGCGCATCCTGGCCAAGCGTTTCTTCGCCGCGACCGTCGGGCGTCGTCTGCTGACACGGTCGGCACGCGTCCTGGCGGTCACGGAAGCCGAACGGCGCGACCTCGTCGGCCTGGGCGTTGCTCACGAGCGGATTGCCGTCGTGCCCAACCCGCTCGAGGAAGCCCCGGGCACAGGGGATGCGCAGCGCTTTCGCCGCGCCCACGCGCTCGGAACCGCCCCCCTCGTGCTGTTTCTCGGCAAGCTGACTCCACGAAAAGGAATCGGTGACCTGATTACCGCCTACGCCGCGCTCCGCCGCCCCGCGACCACGCTGGTCATCGCCGGCAACGACATGGGGGCGGGGACCGCGGCTGACGCCCTGGTCTCGCGCCTCCGCCTCGACGGCCGCGTCGTCCGCACCGGTCTCCTGACGGGCGTGGAGCGGCAGGATGCACTCAGCGCCGCGGAGGTCGTCGTCTATCCCTCCCGCGACGAGATCTTCGGCCTGGTGCCGCTCGAAGCGCTGCTCTGCGGCCGGCCGGTGGTCGTCTGCGGCGACAGCGGCTGCGGCGAAGTGATCCGATCGGTCGGCGGCGGGCTGGTCGTGCCGCCGTCCGATCCGCCCGCGCTGGCGCAGGCGATCGCGGCGATTCTGGACGACGGGCCGCGGTGGCGCCGGCTGGCGCGGGAGGCCGGTGACCGGGCGCGCGCACGGTTCGGCACGGACGTGGTCTGTGCTCTGCTCGAACGCGTCTACCTGGACGTCCTCGACGGCGATGGATGCCACGCCTTCCCGAGGTCGGCATGAACCCCGCCACGGTCGGCGTCTCCTTCGTCCTGCCGGTCCTGAACGGACGCCGTACCCTCCGCCCCGCCCTCGACGCCGTGCTCGCGCAGCGGGACGGCCGCCCGTTCGAGGTCATCGTCGTGGACGACGGCAGCCGCGACGGCGCGCTGCGGTGGCTGCGCGAGTGGAACGAGGACGGCGTGATCCGGCTGCTCGCCGGCCCGGCGCGTGGTCCCTCGGCCGCGATCAATACCGGCATTCGCGCGGCGAGCCATCCGATCGTCTGTCAGATCGATCAGGACGTGATCCTCCATCCGGGCTGGCTGGCGGCGGTGCTGCAGGGGCTCGCGGAACACGACGCCGCGGCCGCACAGGGCCACTACGTGGCCCGCCCCGGGGCCGGGCTGTGGGCACGGGCCATGGGGCTGGATCTCGAGCAGCGCTACGCCGCCATGCCGAGGCCGTTCGTCGATCACGTCTGCACCGGCAACGTCGCCTACCGCGCCAGCGCCCTGCACGACACCGGCCTGCTCGACGAGGGCCTTGGCTACGGCGGCGACAACGACCTCAGCTACCGTCTCGCCGCGCGCGGCCACCGCCTCGTCTACTGCCCGGCGGCGCGCAGCACCCACCACTGGCGGGAAGGCGCTGGCGGCTACCTGCGCCAGCAGTTCGGCGTCGGCTACGGACGTCTCGACGTTGTCGCGCGCCACCCGCGACGGGCGAGCGGAGACGACGTCTCCGGCGCGCTGATGATGCTGCACGCGCCGGCGATGCTGGCGGCGTGGCTGCTGCTGATCCTCGCCGGGGCGGCCTGGCTCGCCGGACGGCCCTGGCGCATTGCCGCGGGGCTGGCGCTGTCGATCGTGGCGACCCTGGCCGCGGAGCGGACGATCGCGGGCATCAGGGCCTGGCGGCTGAGCGGGGACGCCGTCGGGCTGGCGTTCCCCGTCGTCCATCTCCTGCGGGACGTCGCCTGGGCGGCCGCCATCGTGAGGTGGAGCAGCCGCCGCCTCACCGCCCGCCGCGGCACGCCGGCGCACTCGATGCTGCGCCGCGGCAGCCGGCCCGGTCATGCGGAGGGACGCGACGCGCGGCGCGGCATCACTCCCGGCTCGCTGCTGGTCGTCGTCCCGGCGTTCAACGAGGCTCCAAGCCTGCCGCGGGTGGCAGCCGAGCTCCGGCAATCGGTGCCGGCCGCCGACATCCTCATCGTCAACGACGGCTCGGAGGATGCCACCGCCGATCTGCTGCCGCGGCTCGGCGTCGCATGGCTGTCGCTGTCGGAACGCGTTGGCGTCGGTGGCGCGGTGCGCACCGGCATCCGCTATGCCTCGCGCGCCGGGTATCACTATGTCGCCAGGATCGACGGGGACGGCCAGCACCGGGCCTGCGACATCGGACGCCTGCTGCAGCCGGTGCTCGCGGGGCGGGCCGATGCGGTGATTGGCTCCCGGTTCCTGGCGCGGCGCTCGCGCACCGGGGTCCGCCGCATCAGCCAGTCGGCGCTCGCCGTCATGCTCAGCCTGTTGACGGGGCGTCGGGTCTCCGATCCCACCTCGGGGATGTGGCTGTTCGGGCCGCGCGCGCTCGCACTGCTCGCCCGTCATCATCCCGGAGGCTACGCGGAACCGGAGCTGATCCTGTTCCTCCACCGCAATCGCCTGCGCGTCGTCGAGGTGCCGATCCGGATGCGTCCGCGCCGCTCCGGGCGCACCTCCCTGACGGCGACGCGCACCGTGCTGGCGTTCGCCCGCACCGCGCTGGCGCTCGTGGTGGTGCCGATCCGGCGAATGGTCGCGGGACCCCCAGGTGACTGACGCGGTCCAGATCGTCTCGGTGGCGGTCAGTGCGGCGCTGCTCGCGGCCGTCATCGAGCTGGTGCGCCGGCGGGCGCTGACCGAGGAGTACTCGTTCATCTGGATTGTCTGCGGCTGCGCGCTGCTCGGACTGTCGTTGTGGCGGCACGTCCTCGACATTGCCGCGTCGGTGCTGGATGTCCACTACCCGCCGGCGGTGCTGCTGCTGGTGCTGACGCTGTTTGTCGTCATCGTCTCACTGTACTTTTCGGTGGTGGCGTCGCGGCAGCGGCAGCAGATCGAGCATCTCGTGGAGGAGCTCGCGCTGCTCGACGAGGAAGTCAGGCGCCTCAAACACGGCGGGCCGCGGCCCTCGTGAGCTGACCGGATCGATCCTCGCCGTAGCGCCCGAGGAGATGATGCCACGTGCCGCGGGCGACGGCGGCCAGCCCGCTCACGAGCGGCGCCTCCGGCGTGAAGATTACGTACGCGGCGTTGAGCGCCACCACCAGCGCGGCGTGCAGCGGCCGGAGCCACGCCGGCCCGACGCGCGCCTGGAGCCGCAGGTGATTGCGGGTGGCGTAATAGACGCGGCGCGGCGAGCGGCGGCCGATGCTTCTCCCCCCTTCGTGATAGGCAATCGCCTCTGAGACGCAGCGGGATTGCAGCCCCCGATCCGCGGCCCGCAGGCAGAAGTCGATGTCTTCGAAGGAAAAGAAATAGGCCTCGTCGAGCAGGCCCACCTGCTCGAACACGTCGCGGCGGACGAGCATCACGCAGCCACTGACCGCGTCCGCCCCGCCGGCGGGCGGTGATGCCGACGACCGCTGCCCCGCGCCGAGCTGACGCATCCGCCCTGTCTGCCGCGAGTAGCTGATGCCGGACGACGCGATCCAGCCCGGCTCTTCGCGCGACAGCAGGCGCGGCGCCGCAATCCCGATCGACGGGTCCGATCGCATCCGTCCCAGCAGGAGGTCGATCGCGTCCGGGGCGAGCACCACGTCGCTGTTCACCAGCAGGATGAAATCCGGCCGGCCCTCGAGCGCGGCCCGGATGCCGGCGTTGCAGCCCCCGGGAAAGCCGAGATTCACGGCGCTGGCGATGATTTCCACTCCGGGCAGCAGGTTCCGCAGCGGCGGAAGCGAAACTTCGGTGGAGCCGTTGTCGACGACGAGGATGCGGCCTGGCGGCGTGAAGGCGGTCTGCAGGGAGCGAACCGCGAGCCAGGTCTGATCCGGCGTGCGGTAGTTGAGCACCACGGCGGCCACGGCGGGCGGGACGGCCGGCGCCGCGACGGCGCGGGCGATCGCGGGGCGGCCTGCCACCAGCGTCTCGTAGAGCTCGCGCAGGCTGGCGGCGTCGTCCTCGATCGACAGCGGCGGCGTGATGCCGGCGCGGAGCCCGGGGAGCAGGTCCGGCTCTTCGAGCAGGCGCCGCAGCCGTCCGGCGAGCGCCTCGACGTCGCCGGGCGGGAAGAGCAGGCCGTTGACGCCGTCGCGCACCATCTCGGCCATGCCGCCGAGATCGGAGGCGACGACGGGAGCGCCGGCGGCGAAGGCTTCGCGGATGATGAACGGGGCGTTTTCGATCCAGACGGAGGGCACCACCACCACGTCGGCATCGTAGAGCGTCGCGGCCATGCGCTCGTGCGGGACCGGGCCGAGGCGGCGGATGGCCGGGTGGCGCAGGCGCGCGGTCAGCGACTCCGCGTAGTCGTGGCGGCCGTGATAGGCGCCGGCCGTGCCGAGCAGATCGACGACCACCGAGCCGGGCGGCAGGAGCGCCAGCGCATCGAGCAGGAGGTGCGGCGCCTTGGAGGGGATCAGCCCGCCGGCAAACACCAGCCGCAGCTCGGGCGACGCCGTCCGCCGCAGCCCCTTGAACGCGTCGAGCGCGATGCCCTGGTCGCAGCGGATCAGCTTTCCGGCCGGCAGGCCGAAGCGGTGAAACCGTGCCGCCATGGTCTCCGACGGCGCCAGGATCCGATCGATGTCTGCGACCGCCGCCTGCATGTGGACGAGGCGCTCCGTGCTGGCGGCGCGGGTTCGCGCGGAGGCGCCCCCCCGATCGAGCGCCGTCTCCGCCATCCTGACGGCCGCCGCGGCGCCGGGGATCGGCAGGCGCCGGACGAAGCGCCCGGCGCGGTAGGCGGCCCGGCCGGGCAGCGCGGCCGGCGGAATGCAGCGGCCGCAGCCGCCGTCGAAGGAGCCGGCGCAGCGCTGGCCGTCGAGGTCGAAGAGCTGGCCGCGGTGGCAGAGCAGCCAGTAGTCGTTGAGGGTCAGCACCGAGGGAATCCGGCGGCGCGCGAACTCCGCCGGCAGCCGCGTCGACAGGCAGGTGAGGTGCTGGACATGCACGACATCAGGCTGGAACTCGTCGAGCACCGCGGCCGCCACCGCCAGCAGCCCGGGATGTTCGTAGCTCTCGGCAAACGTCCCGCAGCTCTGGAAGGTGTTGTTGATCACGAACAGCCGCACGGCCCCCGGCGCGGCGCGCCGCAGCGCCAGGTCGGGGCGGGCCGGATCCGACTCCCGCGCCAGCACGCCGACCTCCGCATCCGGCATCGCGGCGAGGGCCCGCGCCAGATCGCGCGTGTAGACCTCGGTGCCGCCGCCGGCCGCCGGAGGAAAGCCGTGCACGACGAGGAGGATGCGCATCAGATCCGCCCCGTTCGCAGCATCGGGCGCCCGTCGCGAGAAGACCGCGCCCCGAGGTACTGGCCGAGGGGCCAGGCGACGCCCAACCCCAGGCCGCGGCAGATGGCGCGCGGACGTCCGGACGGCTCCGACGCGGCCAGCCGCAGGTGCAACGGGACGGTGACGCCAACGGCGCGCAGCAGCGCCCCCAGCGTCGGAATGGTCTGGAGCCCGAACAACGCCTGCAGCCGCTGGTGCACGAGGTAGGTGCGCTGCAGCTCGTAGCGCACCGTGCGTTCGTGCGAATGGCGCACTGCGGCCTCCGGGGTGTAGGCGAGTATGAACCCGGCCCGCAGGACCTCCAGCCCCCATTCGAGATCCTCCGCGATTGGGGTCCGTCGAAAGGGATGCGACCGCCAGACGCTCAGCCGCACGCAGGAGCAGACGTTGTCGAAGGCGCTGGCCTGATGGCGCGCGGCCGGCGTCATCGCGGCAAGCTCGTCGCCGGTCAGCGGTCCAACGGTGCGCGGCGCCTCGCCGGCGGCGATCCAGGCCGAGAGCTGATGCACCGTCAGACGGCTTGCCCCCGGTGCCGGCAGCTGACGCGCGAAGCTGCCGGCGACGCGCGCGTCGGCGCGCAGCGGCGCCAGCAGGGCGTCGATCCACCCGGGGGCGGCGGGAACGGCGTCCTGCACCAGCAGCACCGCGAACTCTCCGTCCGCGCAGGCCAGCCCGTCGTTCCTCGTCTCGCCGTGATTGAACCGGCCCGGCGGAACCGTCAGGATCCGCGCGCCGCGGCGGCGCAGGCACTCGACCGTGCCGTCAGTCGAGCCCGAATCGAGCGCGACAATGTCGACCTCGACGTCGCCGCCATGGCACTGGATGGCATCCAGCACCGCCTCGAATCCCGGACCGGCATTGAAGGTCGGGACCACGACCGCAACCCGCCGGGCGGTCATGACGCCGCCGGCACACCGGCCAGGACGCGCTCGTAGCGCGCGTTCCATTCAGCGGCGTCTTCCGCGATCGACTTGACGCGTGGCGCCGCCGCCGACAGCCGCTGCGGCAGGCCCGGCTCCCGTGTCAGCCTCGCCAGCATCGCCGCCAGCGAGGCCGGGGACGCCGGCTCCGCCAGCAGCCCGTTGACGTCGTGGCGGATGAGATCGGCAATGCCACCCATCCGCGCCCCGATCACCGGCACGCCGTGCATGAAGGCTTCGTGAATGACGAGCGGTGAGTTCTCCGGCCACAGGGAGGGCACGGCGAGCGCGTCGAGACCTCCGTAGACGCCCGGCGCCGCGGCGCGCTCGAAGCGGCCGTGGAACGTGACCGGCAGTTCCGACGCCAGGCGACGCAGCGTCGCGACGTAGTCCGGGAACACCGTGGTGTCGCCGTAGAGGTGCACCTCCACTTCCCCCTTCAGCAGCCGCGCCGCCTCCAGCAGCACGTGCGCCCCCTTGTGCCAGACGAGGGTGCCGATGAAGCCGGCGCGGAAGAGGTTCGGGGTTCGGGGTTCCGGGTTCCGGGTTCCGGTTCGGGGTTCGGGGTTCCGGGTTCGGGGTTCGGGGTTCCGGGTTCGGGGTTCGGGGTTCCGGGTTCCGGGTTCCGGGTTCGGGGTTCACGGCGAGGCGTGCAGTGTTGCGGATCGGTCGTGT
>JBDTOB010000072.1:0-9398 GCA_039933435.1 Acidobacteriota bacterium
AGCCGCGCCACCAGCGGCAGCCGCCTGGCCATCACGAAGGCCAGCGCCGCGGCCGCCAGCGCCAGCGCGACGAGCGAGGTCGCGATGAACGAGCCCACCCGGCCATCGAGCAGTGCGGGCCACCGCCACGCCACCATCGCCAGCGTTGCTGCCGCGGCAAGCGGGACGAGCCGCCACGGCGCCGCCAGCCGTCGCGGCGCCGCGCCGGCGATCTGGCCGCTGTTCCCTGGTGTGTCCATCTGCATTGACCCCGCCCGCCCTCCGGCATGGAAGGGCGCCTGTGGGAAGAGAGGCGGGAACGAGCGGGATATTAGCTGGTGAGGTGAAGCGACTATGGGGGCCGCGGCTGCCGGCTAAGCGCCCCGGAACCCCGAACCTGAACCCGGAACCCCGAACCCCGAACTTGAACCCGGAACCCCGAACCTGAACCCGGAACCCCGAACCCGGAACCCGGAACCTCTTTATCGCCTCGCCGCCATGTACGCGATCGCCACGATCACCACCGCGATGATCAGGATGACGCGCGCGACGCCCATCATGCGCGTGCCGGCGACGTGGCGCGTGCCCTTCGGCTTGATGCCGGTGAGGGCCGCCAGCCCGGCCACGATTACCGCGATGATGAGTCCGGTCAGCCAGGTCATAGCGGAGCCACTATACGGCAGAACGGATACCGGCGCCCGCGGCGCCTCACCGATTCGCCGGCTGACCGCTCCCGAGTGAACGCCCCGACAGTGGTTCCGACATGGCGGGATCGTCCCCTCTTGACGCTGCGGTTGCACGGGCGTAGACTCGCCGGCCTCATCCAACCCGTCATCTTTCGGAGGTGTACGTGAAGCCAAACATTCTCGTGGGGGCCGGAGCCGCCGTGCTGGTGGGCTGCCTCGGCATGGCCGTGGTCGGGGCGCAGCAGAACATGCCATCGCGCGACCGGGACGATCGCGGAGGCCAGAACGGCGACGAGTCGCGCGTTCGCACCGGCTTCGAGTACGCCCGCGCTCAGGGCATCACTCTCAACCTGAAAGGGCGCGATCGCGGCATGGTCGGCCTGGGCAGCTATCTCGTCAATGCCGTCGGCGCCTGCAACGACTGCCACACTGCGCCCCCCTTCACCAAGGATCCGGCAGAGTTCCTCGGCGCGCCGAAGCAGATCAACCTGGAGTGCTACCTCGCCGGCGGCACGCCGTTCGGTCCCTTCGTCTCGCGCGACATCACCCCATGGGAGGATGGCAAGCCGGCCGGGCTCACCTTCGGGCGATTCCTCCACGTCATGCGAACGGGAGAAGATCCCGACAACCCGGGCCAGGTCCTCCAGGTCATGCCGTGGCCCGTCTACCAGAGCATGACCGATCACGATCTGCGCGCCATCTACGAATACCTCTCGTCGATTCCCGCCATCACGGCCAACACCTGCGGCGTTCCGAGCGAGGGATAAGAGCGAAGGCTGCCACAATCCGGCGGCAGGCCTCCGCCTGCCGCCGGGCAACACCCTGCCCTCCCTGCGCGCCTCGCGAATGCTGGGGCGCCTGGCCAGCGACCCCCTTCTCTGACGGCGAACGCGGTCCAGCGCACATTTGCCGGGACTCAGGTACCTCCCATCGCCCCTCAACAGGCGTCAGGTGAACATCGTCGGGCATGCGGGCCGGCCACATGCCTCGGAGGCCGAGCGGCGATCGCGGGGGCCGGGTCGGCCGGCCCCCGCACCACCCGGGAAGGGTGGTCCCTGGCATGCCGCCGGACCCGGTGGTATGCTGCGCGGAATGGCTGGCGACCTCCTCCACCCGCCCGCGCAAGACAACGATCCCCTGCTGGTTGGCGAGCTGTTCCGCCTGCACCGCACGCGCTGCGGACAGCAGCTCGAGGCCGCCTGCCATCTGCTCACCCATGATCTCGGCTGGGAAATCCGGCTGGACGTCGCCGGTTCCGTCCAGCGCGCCGAGGTCTGCCGCTCCCAGGACACCGCGCTCGAAACCTCCGCCCAGTGGAAGACGGCGATGATCGAGCAGGGGTGGGCCTGACCCGCTGCCATTCTGATTCCGCTCCAAGGAAGTCCCATGCCGTTGACCGAATGGACCATGCAGGGCACCGAGATGGCCAACTGCAACTGCGACTGCGGATGCCCCTGTCAATTCAGCCGTCTGCCGACCCACGGGGACTGCCGGGCGCTGGTGTTCGTGCAGATCGATCGCGGCCGCTTCGGCGACGTGCCGCTCGACGGGCTGCGCTGGGGCGTCCTTGCCGCCTGGCCGGGCCCCATCCACAAAGGCAACGGCATGCTGCAGGTGATCGTCGACGAGCGCGCCAGCGCCGCGCAGCGCGACGCGATTGAAGCCGTGGCCCACGGCCGGGAGACCGAGCCCGGCACCGTCGTCTGGGCGGTCTTCGCCAGCATGGTGACCGAGTTCCTGCCGACGCTGTCGCGCCCCATCGACATGACGATCGATTACGAGAACCGGCGCGCCTCGGTCCGCGTCCGCGACGTTGTCGAGGGCACCGTCGGACCGATTCTCAATCCCGTGAATGGCAAGCCGAACCGCGCGCGGGTGACGCTCCCGGCCGGCTTCGAGTTCACCGAGGCGGAGTTCGCCAGCGGCACCGCCACGGCCGGCGGACGGATCCCGCTCGACCTCACCGACAGCCACGCCCATCTGGCGCACGTGCACTGGAGCACGCACGGCGTCGTCCGCTGAATGAGCGGCGCGACGCCGGCGGCGAGCACCGCCCTCGAAACCGTGGTGCGCCACGAGCGCGCGCTGCTCGCGGCCGCGATCGTGGCGACCTCGGCGCTCTGCTGGCTGTGGATCGTGCCGATGGCGCGCGACATGTACGGCGACATGACCGGGCCGTCCGCCTGGATGATGACCCCGGTCTGGGACGCGCCCCACGTCGCGCTCCTCTGCGCGATGTGGATCGTGATGATGATCGGCATGATGCTGCCGTCGGCGGCGCCGGTGCTGCTCCTGTATGCCGCGATCATGCGCCGCAGCGGCGAGCCGCGCGCGGCGCTGCGGGTCTATCCGATGGCCGCCGGGTATCTGCTGGTGTGGGCGGGGTTCAGCGTCGCGCTGGCGCTGGTCCAGCGACTGCTCGGCGCGGCACTGGTGCTGTCGCCGATGATGACGCTGGTGAGCCCGGCCGCCGGCGCCGCGGTCCTGCTCGCCGCGGCCCTGTATCAGCTGACGCCGTTCAAGCAAGCCTGCCTCGACACCTGCCGATCGCCGGTCGTCTTCATCACCACCTACATCAGACCCGGAGCGGCCGCTGCCTTCCGTCTCGGCCTCCGCCACGGCGTCTTCTGCGTCGGCTGCTGCTGGGCGCTGATGCTGCTGCTGTTTGTCGGCGGGGTGATGAATCTGTGGACGATCGCGGCGCTGACCGGGTTCGTCCTGTTCGAGAAGCTGGCGCCGCTCGGCGAGCGCAGCCGGATGGTGAGCGCCGCGGGCCTCGCGGCCGCGGCGCTCTGGCTGGTGCTGCGCCCTCTCTGACGCGCGTCACAGCTGCACCCGGCGCAGCCGCAGCGCGTTTCCGATCACCGACACCGAACTGAAGGTCATCGCCGCGCTCGCCCAGATCGGCGAAATCAACACTCCGGTCAACGGATAGAGCACGCCCGCGGCCACCGGCACGCCGATGGCGTTATAGATGAACGCCAGAAACAGATTCTGGCGGATGTTCTTCATCGTCGCCCGGCTCAAACGGCGCGCGCTGACGATGCCGCGGAGATCGCCGCGAAGCAGGGTGATGCCGGCGCTCTCGATGGCGATGTCGGTGCCCGTGCCCATGGCGATGCCGACCGAGGCCTCCGCCAGCGCCGGCGCATCGTTGATGCCGTCCCCCGCCATCGCCACGACCCGCCCCTCCGATTGCAGCCGCGCGACGACGTCGCGCTTGTGATCGGGCCGGACGTCGGCGACGATCTCGTCGATCCCGAGGGCCCGCCCCACGGCGGCGGCGGTCGCGGCATGATCGCCGGTCAGCATCACGATTCGCAGGCCCTCGCGCCGCAGCGCGTCGAGCGCCTCGCGGGTGGACGCCTTGACGGGATCGGCCACGCCGATGGCGCCGGCGGCTTCGCCGTCGATCGCCACGAAGACGACGGTCTGACCCTCGGCCCGGCCGGCATCCGCCAGACCTGCGAGGCTGCCGGTTCGGACGCCTTTGTCCTCGAGCAGTTCGAGGCTGCCGACCACGACGGCGCGCCCCTCGACCGTGCCCACCACGCCGCGTCCGGTCAGCGAGTCGAACGCCGACGCCTGCGGAACGGAGAGGCCGCGCTCGCGCGCGCCGCCGACAATCGCCGCCGCCAGCGGATGCTCGCTCGCCTGCTCGATCGCCGACGCCATCCGCAGCACGACCCCGTCGTCGAACCGACCCACGGCGGCGACACTCGCCAGGCGCGGCCGGCCCTCGGTGAGGGTGCCGGTCTTGTCGACAACGAGCGTGTCGACGCGCTCGAGGCGTTCGAGCGCCTCGGCGTTGCGGATGAGGATGCCGGCGCCGGCGCCGCGGCCGGTGCCGACCATGATGGCCATCGGCGTCGCGAGGCCGAGCGCACACGGGCAGGCGATGATCAGCACCGCCACCGCGCTCAGCAGGGCATGCGAGAGGCGCGGCTCCGGTCCAAAGAAGGTCCAGGCGGCAAACGAGACCACGGCGGTCAGGACGACCGCCGGAACGAACCAGGACGCGACCATGTCGGCGAGGCGCTGGATCGGCGCTCGCGTCCGCTGGGCCTCGCTCACCATCCGTACGATCTGCGCCAGCAGCGAGTCAGCGCCGATGCGCTCCGCGGTCACGATCAGGCTGCCGGTGCTGTTGATCGTCCCGCCGACGACCTGGCTGCCGGCTTCCTTCTCGACCGGCAGCGGCTCCCCGGTGACCAGCGATTCGTCGACGACGCTGCGGCCGTCGACGACGACGCCGTCGACGGGAATCTTCTCGCCGGGACGGACGCGGACGCGGTCGCCGACCGCGACGCTGGCGATCGGGATGTCCGTCTCTTCGCCGCCGCGGATCACGCGCGCGGTCTTCGGCGCCAGGCCGAGCAGCGATCTGATGGCGGCGCTGGTGCGTCCCCGGGCGCGCAGCTCGAGCACCTGGCCGAGGAGCACCAGCACGACCACGACCACGGCGGTGTCGAAGTAGACCTCGACGGCGCCGTGCATGCGGAACCCGGGCGGGAACCAGCCCGGTGCGATCGTTCCGGCGACGCTGAAGAGGAAGGCGGCGCCGACGCCGAGCGCGATCAGCGTGAACATGTTGGCGTGGCGGTTGACGATCGACGCCCAGCCGCGGACGAAGAACGGCCAGCCGGCCCAGAGCACGACCGGCGTGCCGAAGAGCAGCCCGACCCAGTTGGCGAGGCGCATGTCAACGCGGCCGCCGAGGCCGGGCCCGAGCACCATGTCGCCCATCGCCAGCACGACCACCGGCAGCGCCAGCAGGCTGCCGACGCTGAACCGGCGCGTCATGTCGATGAGCTCTTCGTTGGGGGGTTCGTCGAGTGTGACCGTGCGCGCCTCGAGGGCCATCCCGCAGATCGGGCATGGACCCGGACTGTCGCGAACGACCTCGGGATGCATCGGGCACGTGTACTCGACCCGTACGGCCGGAAGCGTCGAGCGATCGGGCTCGAGCGCCATGCCGCACTTCGGACAGACCCCCGGCCGCTCCTGCCGGACCTCGGGATCCATCGGGCAGGTGTAGATGGTGCCGGCCGGCGCCGGCGCCTTCGCCACAGCCGGCTTTGCTGCCGCGGGCTCGAGAAACTCGGCCGGATCCGAGGCGAAGCGCTGCAGGCAGCCTTTGCCGCAGAAGTAATACGTCTGCCCGCGGTATTCGTACGAGCCTGCGGCGCGCGCGGGATTGACCTTCATCCCACAGACCGGGTCGATGACCTCGAGCGGGGAGCGCGGATCGGCTGAATTGGCGGATGGCATCATGGTGTCCAAAGTGACCTCCCGAGGCGGCAAATTCCGCTCTCCTGGAGGTAGACGCGAGAGCGTGCGAAACCTTACAAGCCGGCTGGAGGCGGCGAAGCCGAAGAGCAATCGCAGTCGGAACAGCCGTCCAGCGTGCAGGTGCCGCAGATGCCCTCGAGCGCCTCGGCGAGCAGCCGGCGGGCGCGATGAAGGCGGACGGCGGCGTTGCCGCCTGAGATCCCGTGCGTGGCGGCAAAGCGGACCGCCGGCGTGCCGCCGACCTCGACCGCCTCGAGTATTTCCCTGTAGGTCGGCTTCAAGGCCGCAAGCGCGCGACTCACACACCGGCAGGGATTGCGCCGCGGCGCCATGCCCTCGACTGGCTCGGGCTCCCGCTGCAGCCGCTCGGTGCCGCGGCTGTCCGCGGCGCTGCGGCGATACTGGTCGATGACCGCGTTCCGCAGCAGGCGATAGAACCAGGCGACGCTGCGCTGCGGCTCCACCGTGCCGCCCTTCTCGATCGCCCGGGCGTAGGCCGCCTGGAGGATGTCTTCGGCGGTCGCGGGATCGTGCACACGCGCGCGCACGAAGCTCAGGAATCGTGGCCGCTGCGAGACGAGGGTCTGAAGGCTGTCGGTGCGCACTGGCTACGGGAGGGCCGGCGGTGCCGCCCCTCGAGCGATGATAGCACCGGCCTGAAACCTCTACCGGAACAGGCCAGCTCGGGCCGATACTAGATCCAGTGGTCCGCTCCCCGTCCCCTCCGGTTGTGCTGGTCGTTGACGACGAGCCGGAGGTCCGCCACCTGTTCAGCGAAGTCCTGGGCTCGGCGGGCTTCGACTGTGCGGAGGCGCCGAACGCCGAGCAGGCCTGGCGCCTGCTCGAGCAGGGCTTGCTGCCCGCGGGCATTCTTCTCGATCTGCGGATGCCCGGCATCGGCGGGCTCGCCTTCCTGCGGCAGCTGCGGGCGGATGCCCGCTACGCTGCCCTCCCCGTCTCGATCGTCACCGGCGAGAGCATCGTCGATCCCGCCACGCGCGTCGCGGTCGACGCGCTCGACGCGGGGTTTACCTTCAAGCCGGTGGAAATCGACGACCTGATCGCACTGGCCCGGACCATGGCCGCCCAGGCCCTGAGGGGGCCCGACGGCACGGCGGGCACGCGCAAGGCGCGGTCCCACGCAAAACGTCCCGGGGTGTCCCAAAAGCGAACAGGGCCTCGGTGACCGACGCACCACACCTCGTCCAGGCCTCCAGATAAGAGTCTTTCCCGCAGGCAGTTAGGTCCAGGCCCTGGCGCCGGCACCCTCATTGCTCAGCCGGACATCGTGCATACATCCATGCCCGGAGCGGACGCCTGACGTGATCCGCTTCGGAGACCGGACCACCCGTCGTGCCGCGAAAGCCGTGGCCGGCACAGCCGCGGCGGCGGCGGCGGTGGCGGCGCTCGACCGGCCGTTCGAACGGCTGCTGGCTCGCGTGTCGGCGTCGACGGTGTCGATGGTCGCCAGTGCGATCTTCGTCGCCGGCGTGGCGGCGGCGTTCGTGCTCCGGCGTACCTGGACGCTGCGGCTGGGGGCCCGCGGGCGCGAGATGCGGACGCTGCGTGAGGCGACGCTGCTGCTCCAGAACCGCGCCGGCGAGCTGGAGATGCTGATGCGGCTGGCGGAGTCGCTCGGCGAGGCACTCGAGCCCGAAGCCCTGAAGCAGGTGATCCAGCGGCACCTCCAGCCGTTTCTTGGCGGCCACGAGCTCTGGCTCTCGACCCGCGACACCGGCTGGCAGCCGATCATCGGTTCGCGCCCGTTCGCGGACCGGCTCGGGCAGTTTCCCCCGAGCGACCAGACGTGGCGTACCTTTCCGCTGGTCTCGCAGCAGAAGCTGGTCGGCGTCCTCGGCGTGCGGCACGACGTCGAGCCGCTGACGCAGGGCCAGCGCGAGCTGCTGCACGCCGCGGCCGCGCTGCTGACGGTGGCGGTCAAGAACATCCAGCTGTTTCGCAAGGTTCGCGACCTGGCGGTGATCGAGCCCCTGACCGGGTGCGTGACGCGCCACCACGGCATCGAGCGCCTCGGCACAGAGCTGCGGCGCGCCCAGCGCTCACACCTGCCGCTGTCGATCGTGATGCTGGACCTCGATCACTTCAAGACCATCAACGACAAGCAGGGTCACCTCTGCGGCGACCAGGTGCTGGTCGGGGTCGGCCGAATCCTGAAGGAGACTCTTCGGGTCAGCGACGAACGATGCCGCTACGGCGGCGAGGAGTTCCTCCTCGTGCTCCCAGACACCACCGTCGAGGGAGCGCGGCGGGTGGCCGAGAACCTCCGCTCGCGGTTCGCGCGGACGCCGGTGCTGTGCGCGCGCGGCGCGGTGCGGTTCACCGCCAGCCTGGGCGTCGCGCAGGCACTGCCGGGCGAGTCGGACGTCAACGCCCTGCTCGGCCGCGCCGACGCGGCGCTCTACGCCGCCAAGGCCGCCGGGCGCAACAGCGTCTCTTCGCAGCCGGGCGCCGCGCCGGCCGACGCGATGCCGGTGGCCGCGGCGCTCGCGTCCAGGACTGCGCTCGAGCGCCGCGACGTCCGGCGTCCCGATCGGCGCCAGAGCCCGGTGCGCGGGCGCCGCGCCAGCGACTGGCAGCGCGCCCACTAGCCGCCCCTCCGTCGCGCGCCGGATGCCCCGCCCGGGAATTATGTGACGCATCACGTTTCCAGGGGACTAGACTACCGGCTCCGTGTTCACTCCAGTGTTCGTGGCGGCGCGCGTGCTCGCCAACCCCGTCTCCAACGTCTTCCAGAAGCAGCTGGCGCTCGCCCGCGCGGCGCCGCTGTTCGTCGTCTCCGCCACCCACGCGCTGCTGTCGATTCCCGCGTTGGTGGTCCTGGCCGCGCAACCCGTCATCGGCGCGCAGCCGGGATTCGCCGCGAGCATCGGCATCGCCGCCGCCCTGGCGGTGGCAGGCAATACCGTCCTCGTCCGCGCGCTCGAAGCCGGCGACCTCTCGGTGCTCGGCCCTATCAATGCCTTCAAGGCGGTGCTGAGCATGCTGCTCGGCGCGCTCTTCATCGGCGAGATCCCGACATCCGCCGGGGTCGCCGGGACCCTGCTGATCGTCTCGGGCAGCTACTTCATCGTCGATCGCCCTCCCGGCAGCCGCCGCCGGGCGGCGTTCGCGCGCTTTGCCGGGAACCCGGCGGTCCGGCTTCGCATCCTGGCGCTCGTCCTCTCGGCGACGGAGGCCGTGTTCCTGAAGCGCGCCATTCTTCTCTCCTCGCCCGTCATCGTCTTCCTGTTCTGGTCGATCCTGGGGTTTGCGCTGTCGGCGCTGGCCCTCGCCGTATTCGCGCAGCGCGAGGCGCGGGACGGGCTGGCAGGATTCCGTCGTCTCTGGCGGACGTTCCTCTTGCTCGCCGCGACCGCCGGGGTCATGCAGCTGGCGACGCTGCTCGCCTTCGGGGTGATGCAGGTGGGCTACTCGCTGGCG
>JBDTOB010000073.1:0-9342 GCA_039933435.1 Acidobacteriota bacterium
GGCAACCGTTCGACCGCCGGCCCGCTGCCGAACGCCCTCGCGGGCGCGCTCGTCGGCCGCATCGACAACGGCCAGGCCTTCGGCATCGGCAACCTGACCACCGTTTCGATGCCCGCCTCGGGTCAGCTGTTCCTTGGCGTCAACGACGACAAGCTGGACGACAACCAGGGCGAGTTCCGCGTCGACATTCAGCGCACCAACCGCCGCAAGTAACCCGCGCGTCACTTCACATCACCAGGCCGGCTCCCCAGGGGCCGGCCTTTTTTCATGCCCGACGAACCCCGCAGAACCGAACCCCGCAGAACCCCGTGGAACCGAACCCCGAAGAACCGGAACCCCGTAGAACCCCGCAGAACCCTGCGGAACCCGGCGGAACCTCTATTAGACTAGTACGGTTTCATGACCGAGTGGAAAGAGACCCTGAACCTGCCGCGTACCGACTTCCCCATGAAGGCGAACCTCCAGACCGCCGAGCCGCTGGCGCTCGCCCGCTGGCAGGAAATGGGGCTCTACGCACGCATCCGTGAGCATCGCGCCGGCCGTCCCAAGTTCGTCCTCCACGACGGCCCCCCCTATGCGAACGGCCGGATCCACCTCGGCACCGCGATGAACAAGATCCTCAAGGACATTGTCATCAAGTCGCGGACAATGATGGGGTTCGATGCCCCCTACGTGCTGGGCTACGACTGCCACGGCCTCCCCATCGAGCTCAAGGTGGACCGCGAGCTCGGTCCCAAGAAGCGCGATATGCCGGTGGCGGACTTCCGCCGCGCCTGCCGCGCCTACGCCTCGCGTTTCATCGACGTCATGAGCGTCGAGTTCCAGCGGCTCGGGGTCTTCGGCGACTGGGACCATCTCTACCTGACGATGGAGTTCCGCTACCAGGCGGCGATTGCCCGGGCGCTGGGCCGGTTCGTCGAGCGGGGGCTGGTCTACAAGGGCCGCAAGCCGGTGCACTGGTGCATCCACTGCCGGACGGCGCTGGCCGAGGCCGAAGTCGAATACGCCGATCACTCCTCACCGTCGATTTACGTCGAGTTCCCGCTGGCTGCCGACAGCCGCGACGAGCTCGCCGCGCGCGTGCCGGAGCTGGCCGGCCGGGACGTCTCGGTGCTGATCTGGACGACGACCCCGTGGACCATTCCCTCCAACCTGGCGGTGGCCTTCCATCCGGAGCTCGATTACGCCGCCTACGACGTCGATGGGCGGCTGGTGATCGTTGCCGAGGCGCTGGCCGGCAAGGTGGCCGCGGTGGCCGGGCGCAGCTTCGGCGCGCCGGCGGCGCGGATGACGGGGGAGGTGTTCGAGCGCCTCCGCTTCCGGCATCCGCTGTTCGATCGCGATTCCCTGGGGGTGCTCGCCGACTACGTGACGCTCGAGCAGGGCACCGGCGCCGTGCACACCGCCCCGGGCCACGGCAGCGACGACTTCGTCACCGGCCAGAAGTACGGGCTCGAGGTTCTCGTGCCGGTCGGCCCCGGAGGCCACTTCCTCTCCACCGTGCCGATGTTCGCGGGGCAGCGGGTGTTCGATGCCAATGCCTCGGTTGAGGCGGCGCTCGCCGAGGCCGGCCGGCTCTGGCACCGGGAGCCGTTCCAGCATTCCTATCCGCACTGCTGGCGCTGCCACAATCCGGTGATCTTCCTGGCCACCTCGCAGTGGTTCATCGCCATGGACAAGGAGTTCACCGTGCCGGGCGCCGGCGCCCCGGCGGACTCGCCGCGGACGCTGCGCAACGCCGCCATCGCGACCATCGACACCGACGTCGCCTGGGTGCCGGAGTGGGGCCACGACCGCATCCACAACATGATCGTGAATCGTCCGGACTGGTGCATCTCGCGCCAGCGCGCCTGGGGCGTGCCCATTCCGGCGCTCGACTGCACCACCTGCGGCGAGGCGCTGCTCACCGCGGCGCTGGTCGACCGCGCCGCCGCGGTCTTCGACCTCTACGGCGCCGACGCCTGGTACGAGCGGCCGATCGAGGAGTTCGTGCCCGCCGGGCTTGCCTGTCCGGCCTGCGGCGGCACCACCTTCGAGCGGGAGCGCGACATCCTCGACGTCTGGTTCGACTCCGGCTCCAGCCACGAGGCGGTGCTGCCGTTCCGCGCCGAGCTGACCTGGCCCGCCGATCTCTACCTCGAGGGCAGCGACCAGCATCGCGGCTGGTTCCAGAGCTCGCTGCTCGTCGGCCTCGGCACCCGGGGCCGCGCCCCGTTCCGCGAAGTGCTGACCCACGGCTTCATCGTCGCCGAGGATGGCCGGAAGATGTCCAAGTCGCTCGGGAATTCGATCGAGCCGCAGGACATCATCAAGGAGAGCGGCGCGGAGATCATCCGGCTCTGGGTCGCGATGGTCGATTACCGGGAGGAAGTGCGGCTCGGCAAGCAGATCCTGGCGCGGGTCATCGAGGCCTATCGCAAGATCCGCAACACGCTGCGCTACCTCGCCTCGAACCTCTACGACTTCAATCCGGCGGCCGACCGCGTCCCGCTCGAGCGTATGCACGAGGTCGATCGCTTCGCGGTGACGCGCTACGCGACCGCCGCCGGCGCCGTGCTCGAGGCCTACAAGAGCTACGACTTTCCGACCATCTTCCAGGCGATCAACCAGTTCGCCACGGTGGATCTCAGCGCCTTCTACGCGGACGTCTCCAAGGATCGGCTGTATACCTTCGCGGCCGCCTCGCCCGAGCGCCGTTCGGCGCAGACCGCGATGTACATCATCGCCGACGGCCTGACCCGGCTGCTGGCCCCGGTGCTGCCGGTGACCACCGAAGAGCTGTGGCGGAACCTGCCGGGGCCGCGCGAGGAATCAATCCACCTCGCCGACTTTCCCCAGGACGTCGCCGCACTGCTCGACCCGGCGCTCGACGAGCGCTGGACGCGGCTCATGAAGATTCGGGACGCCGTCAATCGGGCGCTGGAGACGGCGCGCCAGGCCAAGACCATCGGCAACGCCCTGGGCGCCCGGCTGACGCTCGGCGCCGGCGGCGCCGCCGCCGCGCTGCTCGAGCACTACCGTGACGATCTGCCGATGCTGTTCATCGTCTCGGAGGTGCGGCTCGAGCCGGCGCCGGGCGACAGCGCCGAGCTGCAGATCCAGGTGGAGCGGGCCGAAGGCGAGAAGTGCCCGCGGTGCTGGCGGTTCGTGAAGGCGATTTCCGCAGAGCCGGCGACCGCGGGACTGTGCGACCGATGCGCCGCGGCGCTGTCGGGCGTGGCGGGTTGACGCCGATGTCGGTTCCCGAACAGACACCGGAGTCGGCGGAGACGGTCCAGGCGCATCCGGCGCGGGTGCCGCGCGGCCCTCATGCGCTCGAGCTGGGGACGCTGGCGCTGGTGGCCGCCGCCGACCAGATCACCAAGGCGATCGTCCGCCGCTCGCTGCCCCTCGGCGACAGCCGCAGCGTCATCCCCGATCTGCTCGACCTCACCCACGTCCACAACACCGGCGCGGCGTTCGGGCTGCTGAACGCGGTCGAGTTCCCGTACAAGTCGGGGGTGATGATTGCGGTCGCGGCGGTGGCGCTGCTGGCGATCGCGGTCTACGCCACCCAGCTGGGCTTCCACGAGCGGATGGCCCGCTTCGGCCTGGCGCTGATCCTCGGCGGCGCGCTCGGCAACCTGATCGATCGCGCCGTCTTCGGCTTCGTCATCGACTTCGTCGACGTCTATTGGGGCACCACCCATTTCTGGGCGTTCAACGTCGCCGATGCGGCGATCACCGCGGGGGCGATCCTGGTCCTGCTCGAGATGATCGGCCTCGGGCGCCGGCCGGCACCGGCGCGTGGCTGACCGCGGCACCCGATGATGGCCGCCGGTGCCCGTGAGCTGGTCGTCGACGCCGAGTACGAAGGGCTGCGCCTCGACAATTTCCTGACCGCGCTGCTTCCCGATTATTCGCGGTCGCGCATCCAGCGGCTGATCAAGGACGGCCGGGTCCAGGGGCCGGCGACGTCGATCCGCGCCAGCAGCCAGGTGCACACCGGCCAGGTGTTCACCCTCGACGTGCCCGAGCCCGCGGACGCCGTGCCGCAGCCGGAGGCGCTGCCGCTGCGCATCCTCTACCAGGATGCAGATCTGGTCGTCCTCGACAAGCCGGCGGGCATGGTGGTCCATCCCGGCGCCGGCCACAGCTCGGGGACGCTGGTCAACGCGCTGCTGCATCACGTCAAGGACCTCAGCGGCATCGGCGGCGAGCTGCGGCCGGGGATCGTCCACCGCCTCGATCGCGGGACCTCCGGCGTGATGGTCGTCGCCAAGAGCGACCGCGCCCACCAGGAGCTGTCGCGGCAGTTCGCGGACCGCGAGGTGGACAAGGAGTACATCGCCCTGGTCTGGGGGGTGGTGCAGGCGGGCAAGCGCATCGACGCCGCGATCGGCCGCGATCCCTCGCAGCGCCAGAAGATGTCCACCCGCGCCCGGCGGTCGCGGCACGCGGCGACCCGCGTCACCGCGGCGCGGCACTTCAAGGGGGTGTCGCTGCTGTCGGTGGCGATCGCGACCGGGCGCACCCACCAGATCCGGGTGCACCTGAGCGCCATCGGTCACCCCATCGTCGGCGACTCGATCTACGGCGGTCTGCACCGGCGCACGACCGCCAACCTGCGGGCGGTGCAGCGCCTCGAGCGCCCGTTCCTGCACGCCGCCAGGCTGGCCTTTACCCACCCCGTCGATGGCCGCCGGGTAGAGTTCGATTCGCCGCTGCCGCCGGATCTCCAGGCGGTCATCGACGACATCGAGGAACGCGAAGCACGGGCGGAAGAGCCCGAGGAGTGAACTCCCTTGTCCGACCCAGAGCGGCTGTCACACGAACGCGTCTTCACCGGCGCGGTCTTCAGCGTCGATCGCGACCGCGTGCGGATGCCCAACGATCGCGAGGTCACCGTCGACGTCGTCCGGCACATCCGATCGGTCGTGCTGATCCCGATGCCGGAACCGGGGCACGTGATCCTGATCCGCCAGTACCGCTATCCGGTCAATCGCTTCCTGTGGGAGTTTCCGGCCGGGAGCCTGGACGAGGGGGAAGAGCCGGAGGCGGCGGCGCGGCGGGAGTGCCACGAGGAAATCGACCTCGTGCCCGAGACCGTCGTCCGGCTGGCGGCGCTGCTGCCGACCCCCGGCTACTGCGACGAAGAGATGCTGTTCTTCCGGCTCTCGGGCCTGAGCCGGCCGACCGGGAAGGCCGAGCCGGACGAGGACGAGGATATCGAGCCGCGGGTGTTCAGCATCGCCGACGCGCGCGAGATGGTCCGCCGCGGCGAGATTACCGACATGAAGACCGTCGCCGGCCTGGGGATGATCTAGCCCCGGGTGACGGCGCCCTGTTCCGCCGGCTCGCCGACCTGCATGCCGTTGTGGGTCTGCGCCGCCGAGGGGACGAGGGCGATCGCCAGGACCTCTTCCATGTGCACCACGAAGTGGATGGTGAGCTCGCGCCGCAGCTCCTCGGTCAGGTCTTCCTTGATGTTCTTTTCGTTCTGCCGCGGCAGGATCACCTCGGTGATGCCATGGCGGCGCGCCGCCAGCACCTTTTCCTTGATGCCGCCGACCGGCAGGACGCGGCCGGACAGGGTGATCTCGCCGGTCATCGCGATATCACCGCGCACCGCCCGGCCGGTGAGGCAGGACGCCAGCGCCGTCACCATCGTCACGCCCGCCGACGGCCCGTCCTTGGGGATGGCGCCGGAGGGGACGTGCAGGTGGATCTCGGAGTCCTTGTAGAAGGTCGGGTCGACGCCGTAGCGCTTGGCGTGGGCGCGGAACCACGACAGCGCGGTGCGCGCCGATTCCTTCATCACGTCGCCGAGGTGGCCGGTGAGGGTGAGGCTGCCGCCGCCCTGCATCCGTGAGGCCTCGATGAACAGCACTTCCCCCCCGGCCGGCGTCCAGGCCAGGCCGACGGCCACGCCGGGATCCTTGGTGCGGTTCTCGATCTCTTCGTCGAGAAAGGTCGGCGCGCCGAGCATCTGGACGACCACGTCGGGGGTGATGACGACCTTGTTTTCGTCCCCTTCGGCGCGGCGGCGGGCAATCTTCCGGCAGAGCGCAGCTATCTCCCGTTCGAGATTGCGGACACCGGCCTCCCGCGTGTAGCCGCGGATGACGGCGCTGATCGCCGGGAGCGTGAACTCGACCTGCTCGGGCGTGAGGCCGTGGTTCTTGACCTGCTTCGCAATCAGGTGTTCGAAGGCGATCTGCAGCTTCTCCTCTTCGGTGTAGCCGGCGAGCTCGAGCACCTCCATCCGGTCCCTGAGCGGCGGCGGGATCGGATCCATGACGTTGGCGGTGGTCAGGAAGAGGACCTCGGAGAGATCGAACGGCACGTCGAGGTAGTGATCGCGGAAGGTGTTGTTCTGCTCCGGATCGAGGACCTCGAGCAGCGCCGACGCCGGATCGCCGCGAAAGTCGGAGCCGAGCTTGTCGATTTCGTCGAGGATGAAGACCGGGTTCTTCGACTCGGCGCGGCGGAGCCCCTGGATGACCTGGCCCGGCAGCGCGCCGATGTAGGTGCGGCGGTGGCCGCGGATCTCCGCTTCGTCGCGCATCCCGCCGAGCGACACCCGCACGAACTTGCGGCCGAGCGAGTTGGCGATCGACCGGGCCAGCGAGGTCTTGCCGACACCCGGGGGGCCGAGGAAGCAGAGGATCGGACCCTTGACCTCCGGGTTGAGCTTGCGGACCGCGAGATATTCGATGACCCGGTCCTTCACCTTCTCGAGCCCGGAATGGTCGGCGTCGAGCACTTCCTTGGTACGGTGGAGGTCGAGCGCGTCTTCGGTGCGCTTGGCCCAGGGCAGTGCGACGATCCAGTCGAGATAGGTGCGCGACACGGTGTACTCGGCGGCCGCCACCGGCATCTTCGACAGCCGATCGAGCTCGCGCAGCGCTTCCTTCTTGACGGTGTCGGGCATGCCGACGGTGTCGATCTTGGCGCGCAGCTCGTCGATTTCCTTCGCCTGGTCGTCCCCTTCGCCGAGCTCCTTCTGGATCGCCTTCATCTGCTCGCGGAGGAAGTACTCGCGCTGGTTCTTGCCGACCTCCGACTGCACCTGCGACTGAATCTTGGAGCCGAGCTCCAGGACCTCGAGCTCCTTGATGAGGATGCGGTTGAGCGAGTCCATCCGGGCGCGGACGTCGAGCGTGTCGAGCACCTCCTGCTTCACCGGCGTGCCGATGGTGGTGAGGCTGGAGGCAATGAAGTCGGCGAGCTTGCCGGGCTCGGTGATGTTGGCGGCGAGCGACTGGAGGTCGTCCGAGAGCAGCGGCGACAGCGACACCACCTGCTGGAAGTTGCTCTTGATATTGCGCTGCAGCGCGTCGATCTCGAGGCGGTCCTGGTCGCGCAGGCTTTCATCCGCCGAGGCCACCGCCCCCTTGAGGTAGGGGCGGGTCTGGACGATGCGCTCGAGGCGGACGCGGGCCAGCCCCTGGACGATCAGCCGCAGGCTGCCGTCGGGCAGCTTGAACATCTTGTGGATATGGGTCGCGGTGCCGACCGGGTAGAGGTCCTCCAGCATCGGTTCCTCGACCGCCGCATCGCGCTGGGTGAAGACGGCAATCATCCGACCGCCGGTGGTCGCCTCGTCGATGAGGCGCACCGAGGCCTCGCGCGCGACGGCGAGCGGCATGAAGGAATTCGGGAACAGGACCGTGTCGCGCAGCGGGAGCAGCGGCAGCTCCGACGGAATCGCGAGAGGCCGCTCACCCGACGCGAGCAGGTCGTCGAATCGATCGTTGGTCTCGGACTGATCGCTCACGTGCGATCCTCCTGATGTGCTGTGTGGCGGGGATACGAGCCGCGGCGCGGATCGCAGCACCCTGCCGGTGATGATACGCGGAATTTGCCGAAGGGGGGGCGGTTGTCCCCGGCGCGCCGCGGGCGCGCCGGGAACCAGGACCGTCTAGCTCTGCATGTCGACAAACAGCGAGGCGTTCCCACGGCGCTGCGCCATCAGGCGCTCGCGCTGCTGCGCCGTTTCACGCGCCTCTTCGCAATCCTTGCAGCGGACCGCGAACGGCAACGCGCGCAGGCGGCGCCCGGAGATTTCCTCACCGCACTCGAAACAGTACCCGAACGTCCCCTCTTCGAGACGATGGAGCGCTTCTTCGATTTTGTTGAGCGTCTCGGCCTTCATCTGGATGAGCGCGAACTCAATCTCGTCCTGGATGTCCGACTCGGAGCTCTCAGCGGCGTCCAGCACCCCGATGGAGGGGTTGTTCGGGCTCTCCGTGCGCACGTCGCGGATCTTGCCCTGCACCTGGTCCATGATCTCGCGACGGCGCTCCTCGAGGATCCTCGTGAGCTCCGCGTATCGGTCCCGATCCATCTGCCCGCCCGGGGTCTTATGAATTGCCATATGATTCCGCTCCTTTCCGTCTCCGCTCGGCCGCGCGTGTCGCAGGCCTTTATGCAATACGTTTGCCAGTATACAAACCGGTGAGTCTAGCGGGTTCGGGCGCAAAAGTAAAGCGTCGTTGCCGTTCGAGCCGCGGCGCCGTACACATCTGACACCCTTGTGAGACGATTTGCCCCACCCCCTGACCCGGTGGCAACCGAAGTAGAACTGGCCTGCCTATCAGCCGTTCCACCAACGATTTAGCCTGGCCTGGGGCCGTTCCGGAGACCGGTCTCCGGCGGCGATTGAAGCTTTAGACGCCAGACCCCCCACCTTCGGTTCGGTTCAAACGTGTGTCATGAGTGTGGCGGACGGGCAAAGACAGTGCCCGGATGAGGCGGTCTACTGGAGGCGGTTGGAACCGGCCGCGGGGTTGGGCAGGATACCGTGTTCGAGCAGCCGGCGGGCGTCTCGAAGGCTCCCGGTCTTGAGCCACTTTTCATACAGCCGCAGGACGTCGGCTCCGGACGAGGTGCCGGTCTGTTCGCTGACGTCCGCGAGCACGTCCGTGAAGACCACGAACCGGCGCGACAGTTCTCCGAACACGGCAAAGGCCTCGCGGTCACCGCGGCTGAGGGACCCGTACGCGTACTCGCCCATCGACACGTAGTAGTCGACGTCCACGGTGCGGCGCGGAAAGCTGTCGGCGAAGAACCCGGAGACGAACAGCGAGAAATCGCCCAGGCTCTGGAGCTGGGCGCGCTTGAGGGCGCCGTCCTGGTCGAGGGCCCGGGCCAGGCGGAAGGCCAGCGGCTCGGCGTCGCGGCCGAAGCCCTCGCAGGCGTCCGCGCGCACGAACTGGCAGAGGAGGTTGACGAGATACCGGCTGGTGAGGTCGCCGGCGGTGACACGCTGCCGCGCCATGGCGGACTCCAGGCGGTCCCTGAAGTAGCCGGCGGGCGATTGCGGATCCAGAAGCGGCCTGTCCATCAGTCCTCCTCCTT
>JBDTOB010000074.1:0-9262 GCA_039933435.1 Acidobacteriota bacterium
TCGCCGCCGTACTGATCGACCGACGGCGCCCCGAACGGCATGTAGACGATGCCGCGTTTGACGTCGACGGTGAGGAAACCCCAGACGTTGACCCCGGTACGGTTCTTCCAGCTGTCGCCGGCCCACGTGTCGTTGTATTTCTCGCCGGCTCGTGGAATCGAGCGGAACGTCCACACCAGCTGACCTGTGTGCACGTCCCACGCCCGCACGTCACCCGCCGGGCCGCGCGGCGGGTTCTCCTGGGTGCGGCCGCCGGTGATGATCAGGTTCTTGTACATGATCGGCGGCGAGCCGAGACCGTTGCTGCCGGGCAGACCCTGCAGAATCTCCGGCGTGTTCAGATTGACGATGCCGTGCTCGCCGAAGGCTTCGTTCGGTTGGCCGGTCTTCGCATGGAGCGAGATCAACCGCCCGTCGTGCGTGCCGAAGACGATCTGCGCCGGCGTCTTCGCGTCGCCGGGCCAGTATTCGACGCCACGCGTCGACGCCACGCCCGAGGGCACCTGATAGACCCACATCTCCTTGCCGACCGTCGAGTCGAGCGCCACCACGCGTCCGTAAGGGCTGCTGAGATACATCACACCGTCGATGACGATCGGCGTGGTGCCGCTGGGGGCAAAGCCGGAGCCGCGTCCGCGCCCGCGGCCCTGCTGCGGCGGAGCGACGACCGCGGCCGCGGCGCCCGCGGGCGGCGGCACGACCGGTGGACGCATGTGGTAGACCCAGGCCACCTGCAGCTGACCGGCATTTGCCGGCGTCAGCTGCGTCAGTGGAGAGAACCGCTGCGCGCCCGGGTCGTGCCCGTATGTCGGCCACTCTCCGGATGGCGCGGTTTTCCTGGATTGAGCGCTGACACCGACGAAGGCGGCGAGGCTGACAATGATCGCGACGGTAAAGCGAGAACGGGTCATATTGTAGGCGATAGTAACGATCAGCGCGGGTTGAGGGAAGCGCCCTGTTCCGGCAGGAACTCCGCCGGAGACAGCGCCCGCCGTGTGAATCTCGCGAGGTGCACGGCCCCCCTGAAGTAGAAGACCCGGTTGATCCGCATCCCCACCGACGCGTGGCCCGCGCCGTGCGGCGCGAGCCGGATCTCCGCGGCCCCTTCGCGTACCCCGTCCACATAATTCCGGAACTCTTTGCCGTCGTACACCGAGGCGACGCGATACCACCGTCCGAGCGGGTGGAGCGCCGCCCGGTTCATCAATGCCGCGCTTTCGCTCCCCGACTGGTTGAAGCTGTCGAGGAACCACTGATCCCCGGCGACGCGGATCTCGAACAGCATCCGGTTGTCGGTGTCGAGGCCGGTCGCGGGATCGCGCTCGCTCAGGTGGAACCATCGCTGCTCGACCGGTCCTCCGTCGGGACGGAAAATCGCCTCGAACGTGAAGGTCTCCGCCCCCGCGAGCGGATGGCTCTCGATGTCGAGCGCATCGTCGATGCCATCGAACTCGACCGCCTTTCCGACTGGCGCATCGATGACGCGGGGCTGCCCGAGCACGGTCGTGCGATGGCCGCCGATGCCCTCCAGCCGATCGAACCGCCAGGTTTCCGCCTGCGGCGGCTGGCCCGGCCGGAGGGAGCCCAGGTACGAGACCATATTCTGCATGTCCTCCGCGGGCAGCGAGGCATACGACGGCATGACCGACCTCCGAGGGTGAGCCACGTCAGACAGCTCCGTCTTCAGAAACGAGCGCAGGTTGCCGGCCATGTCGCGCAGCTGGATGGAGTATTCGTCCTCGTTCAGGTGAATGCCGTCTATGCGGCCTCCTCCCTTCCGTTCGACCACGGACACGGCGCGGTAGTCGAGGGCGATATCGGCCTCCGGGTCGGTGAGGGAGGTGCGCAGGTGGCGCAGCGACCGTCGCCCTCCGATGTCGGAAAGGTCCGGCCCGAGGTCCTCCCCCTCGTTGCCGATCCGGTGGCACGACGCGCAGCTGCTTCGCCGGTAGATCCCCGCTCCGGCGACGGGATTCCCCGGGTCCGGCTCAGGGCTGCCCTGCCGGCCGAGCTGCTGCACGTGCGCCACGATGCGCCACACATCGGGCGCCGGCAGGTTGGGCACACCCGGCATTTCGGTGTTCGGGAGGCCGTTGCGGATCGTGGTGAACAGCGCCCTGTCGGATCCGCCATGGCGAAACAGGCCGGTGTTGAGCACGGCTCCACGTCCTCCTTCACCGGTCTGGCCGTGGCAGTGACCGCAGCGCCCCTCGAAGAGCCGCTGGCCGATGGCCGCGTCGGCCGGCGTGGCGTAGGGGTTCGTCTCGGGCAGCCCCGGCGCAGCGGGGCCCGGGCTCCGGCCCGGGGACTGCGCCGGCGCGGAGAGCGCGGCAGCGAGGGCAAAGACGACGGTCGGCAGGAGTGTCCGCATCAGTCGAGGCCAAACGCGATCAGGACGTCGCCGATCGGAATGGTGACGAGCTGCCGGCCGCGACTGAGGAAAGTGATCGGGCTGGCAAAGACGCGATCGCCGCCGTTGAAGTTCCAGAGCTCCTTGCCGGTCCGGGCGTCGAGTGCGTAGACGTTGCCGCTCGGCGTCGCCGAGAAGACGAGGTTGCCGGCGGTCGACAAAACGCCGGCCCAGGGGGGTGTGAGGATGCGGTGCTCCCAACGGATTTCACCCGTTCCGGGCTCCATGGCGATCAGCGTGCCCCAGCTCTCCTCGGGCCTGAACCGCGCCCCTCCGCCCCCGCCCCCGCCGAAGAATGCCTCGCCGGGTCGGAACTCTGGCGCGTCGGTCTTGAAGAATCGGCGCCGCTCCTCCCGCGCGTTGAAGTACAACAGCCGCGTCCCCGGGTGATAGCTGGGAGACATCCAGTTGTGGCCGCCGTCCACCCCGGGCCAGATCGACTCGTTTCCCTCCGGCGTGGGCTCCTGACCGGGATTGAGCACCGGCCTGCCTGTCCCGTCGATCTCCTTCGCCCATGTCTGCCGGACGAACGGTTTGGCGAAGAGAAACTCCCCAGTGGCCCGGTCGAGCGCGTAGTAGAAGCCGTTGCGGCTTGGGACGACGACCAGCCGGCGGGTGCGGCCGCTGACTGCGGCGTCGACCAGCACCGGGATCTGCGTGGCGTCCCAGTCGCGGCTGTCGTGCGGCGTGAACTGGAAGTGCCACTTGAGCGTTCCGCTGTCCGGGTCGAGTGCCAGCAGCGAGCAGGAATAGAGGTTGTCCCCCGGGCGGACGTCGCCGTTGTAGTCGGGGCCCGGATTGCCGGTCCCCCAGTAGAGCAGGTTCAGTTCGGGGTCGAACGAGCCGGTCAGCCATGTCGAGGCGCCGCCGTGGCGCCAGGCATCCCCCTGCCACGTCTCTGAGCCCGCCTCTCCGGGCGCCGGAATCGTCCAGAAGCGCCAGGCGCGACGCCCCGTGCGGGCGTCGTAGGCATCGAGGAAGCCGCGGATGCCCCCTTCGGCTCCCGCGATCCCGACCACGACCTTGTCCTTGACGACGAGCGGCGCGCCGGTGGCGGTGTAGTTCATCCCCGGGGACCCGAGGGTCTGCGTCCAGCGCACCCGCCCGGATCGTGCGTCGAGGGCAACCAGCCTGGCGTCGAGCGTCGCCAGGAACAGCGTGTCGTCCAGAATCGCGACGCCGCGGTTGACCTCGCCGCAGCAGACGTAGACAGGACCGGAGAGCTTGTGCTCGTAGGTCCACAGCGCCCGGCCCGTTTCGGCGTCCAGTGCGATGACGTCGCTCGGTGGCCGGGTCACGAACATGACGCCGCCGGCGACAATCGGCGTCGTCTCCACCTTCTGCCGGTGCATCTGGTAGATCCACTTCACACGGAGGCGATGGACGTTGCGGTCGTTAACCTGGTCCAGGCCGCTGTAGTGATGGCTGCGGTAGTCGCCGCTGTACATCAGCCAGTTGCCCGGATCCCGCGCGGCGTTGTGCAGCCGGGCGGCGGTCACCGGCAGCCCCGCGGGGGCGGGCTGCGCGAGGGCGGCGGCGGTGCACAGCAGCCCTGCGGCGCCGAGGGCCAGCGGATGTCGTCCGGCCGGCATCCTGCCTACCGCCGGGCGGCGAGCTGCCGCTCGATGGACGGCCGGGCCGCCGGCAGGTAGCGCAGCGCGTTGGCGTAGTAGACCTTCCGCAGGACGTCGTCCGGAAGGCCGATACCGGAGATCCGCCAGCGCCCGTGGAGCGGGGCGCCGGTGGCCGATCGGATCTGCGCCGGATGATCGAAGTGCTCGTCGAAGGTCTCGAGGAACCGCCAATGCGGTTCCCAGAACTCCTCCGCGCCGCGGGCGGGGTTACCGTCGGAGCCGAAGAGGATCCGGTCCTGGTATTTGAGGAAGAACTTGCGGATGAGCAGCGGTGCGCGGCCGAGGTCCTGGACCGTTGCCGAGATCTCGACGTCGGCATTGGGGTAGCGATCGAGCAACGCGGCGACCTTGTCCATGTCGTAGTAGAGCATCGCCATATGGGCGTTGACGAAGCGGGTCTTCGGGTGCTTCGCGTGCATCCGTTCGCGCGCCTGCTCGATGACGTCCGGTGTCGGCTGCCCCGTCTGGTAGTAATTGCCTTCAGGACTGCTGCGCCAGAGGCCCGCTTCGTAGCGCTCGTTCTCCGGGCCGATCGGGAGGAAGCGGCCGTACGAGTCGCTGATGTGAATCATTACCGGCCGGTTGTGCTTCGCGCACATTTCCCAGATCGGATCGAACCGCCGGTCGTCCGCCTGGATGTAGGTGCCGTCAGGATTGGTCAGATCGAGGCCGAGCACCTTGTTGATCTTCAGCCCGGCGGCCCCAGCGACAAAGGCGCGCTCGAGCTCAGCGGCGGTGCGGGCGGCCCATCCCGATTCGTTGATGCCGTCGAAGTTCAGCCGGGCGAACTGCAGGACGCGGTCGCGGTACGGCTGCCCGACCGCCATGGCGCGATCGAAGTCGGCGCCGAAGCCGCCGTCCATGTTGGCCAGGACCCCGACGCCGGCCTCGTCCATCACCTTGATCATTTTTTGATAGTCGTCGGCGGTCCGCAGCTCGCGGCCGTGGAAATGGAAGTCCACGACCGGGAACTTTGCCCGGGTGATCGGCGTGCGGGGCAGCTTCATCAGTGCCTTCGGCATCGCCGGCACCTCGGGGGCGGGACGGAACTCAGGGCGCTGCTCACGGCTTTGCACGCCGGGAACCAAGCATGCGGCCATCAGCAACACGGGAAACCAGCGCGACATGTGCACACTCCTTCGGGTCAGCCACCGAATCGGCCGGCGCGGCCATTTGCCTCACCCGCCCGGCTCGAACTACCACGGCACTCGAAGAGGGGAGCCGTCATGCCGTGACCGGCCTCGCGCGAGACAGCGCGGCCGCGGGCCGCCTCCGCTGTCACATCGGCGGGCAGTTTTCTTTGGCGACGGTGATCGAGCCGTCGACTGCCAGACACTGGCCGTTCCGGCGGCGTACGTCAAGACCGAATATCAGTGACCACCGCGACTTCGCTCTGCGGATGCAACGCGTATCGACACCTGCGCCGCGTTGACAGGACCCAGGTCCTGTGATAACCGTTGCCGCGTTTCCCGACCGCATCCCCGGCGCCCATCGTCACGCTCGCTGTCCTGAAGGAGGGTCTGCGTGCCAGAGCCAATCGAATCCGAACGCCGATGTCGACGTCTGTTCGCCGCCTCGTGGATGGCCATGGCCGTGGGCATGCTCTCCGGGCTGCTGCCGGCCAGCGCCGGCGCCCAGGCGCTCTATGGAAGCGTGATCGGCACGATGGCGGACGGCACCGGCGCGTCGGTGCCGGGCGCGGCCATCACGATCCGCAACGAGGAGACCGGCCTCGAACTGTCGGCGGTCACCGACGCGGAAGGCACCTACTCGATCCGCAACATCACCGGGGGCACCTACACGCTCCGCGCCTCGCTGCAGGGCTTCAAGGAGTTCGTCCAGACAGGCATCCCCATCACCGCCGGCGGCATCGTCCGGATCAACGGACGGCTCGAGATCGGGTCGCTGAGCGAGACGGTGACCGTGACGACGAAAGCGGCGGTGCTCAAGACCGACAAAGCGGACGTCAGCGTCGATTTGAGGCCGCAGGATGTGGTCAACCTGCCGCTGAACCAGTACCGCAACTATCAATACCTGATGAACCTGGTGCCCGGCGCGACCCCCCCTGAGTTCCAGAACGCACAGACCGACACCCCCGGGCGCGCGCTTTCGACGAACATCAACGGCACCAACCGCAACAACAACGTCACGCGTATCGACGGCGCCGCGAGCATCAACGTCTGGCTGCCGCACCACGCCGGCTACATCGCGCCGGTCGAGACCATCGAGAACGTCAACATCTCGACCAACAGCTTCGACGCCGCGCAGGGCATGACCGGCGGGGCGGCGACGACTGTCCAGACGAAGTCCGGCACCAACACCGTGAAAGGGTCGGCCTTCTTCTTCCGGCAGCAGGACGAGTTCAACGCCCGGCGCGGCTACTTCGACCCGAGCAAAGTGGACGCGAGCACGTCCATCATGGGGGGCACGGTCGGAGGACCGGTCCGCCGCAACAAGCTGTTCTACTTCGGGTCGTGGGAGCGCAACAGCGAGCGCCAGGGGAATTTCAGCACCTACACGGTGCCGACCGCGAAGATGCGCAACGGCGACTTCGCCGAGGTGCTCGCCCTGAATCCGAATTTCCGGATCTATGATCCTGCCACCGGTACGCCCGACGGCCGCAACCGCGAGTTCTTCCCGGGCGCGGTCATTCCGGAGAACCGCATCAGCGAGATTGCCAGGAAGATCCAGGCCGCCTATCCGGCCCCGAACAACCCCGGCACCAACAACGGTCTGCAGAACAACCTGTTCGTCCCGCGCCAGCCGAAGGCGGACCGCGACAACTACGACGTCAAGGTCAACTGGAACCGGACCCCGCAGCACCAGATCTGGGGCAAGTTCTCGATGATGCAGGCGTCGGTCTTCGACCTTTTCTACCTGGGCCTGGACGGTGCGGGCGGCGGGGACACGCGCACCACGATCTACACCACGGGCCAGACGTGGACGCTCAGCCCGACGCTCCTGCTCGACGCCAACTTCGGGGCGAACGTCATGAAACAGCACATGCAGGGGCCCGATTTCGGCACCAACTACGGCCTCGACCGCTGGGGTATCCCGGGGCTGAACAGCGCCGGCATCACCGGCCCCGGGTCCTTCGATCCGAACCGGTACAGCGGCATGCCGAACATCCAGACAGGGCTCTCGCAAATTGGCAATTCCGATACCTGGACACCTGTTTGGCGCGACGAGCGCAGCTACACCGTCTCCACCAACCTGACGAAGGTGAACGGGCGCCATGAAGTGCGCACCGGCTTCGACTTCATCCGGCTGCGGCTCAATCACTGGCAGCCCGAAGTCAGCAACCCCCGCGGGGTGCTCACCTTCGGCGGCGGCGTCACGGGAACGCCCGGCTACTCCGGGGTCGGCGGGTGGAACGGCTATGCTGGCTTCCTGCTCGGAGAGCTCAGCTCGTACGCCAAGAGCGTGCAGTTCGAGGAGCTGAGCGGGCGCGAGAACCAGTACGGCCTCTACATCGCCGACCGCTGGCAGGCGACCCCCGACCTGACGATCAATCTCGGGCTTCGCTACGAGTACTACCCGATCATGGCGCGGCAGAACCGCGGCATCGAGCTGCTCGATTACGACACCTTCACCGTCAAGCTCGGAGGCGTGGGCGGTAACCCGAAAGACCTCGGGCTGGAGCCGAGCAAAACGTTGTTCGCCCCCAGGGTCGGCGCAGCCTACCGGCTGAACGAGAAGACGGTCTTCCGCGCCGGCTATGGCAAGACGTTCGATCCCTTCCCATGGTCGCGCCCGATGCGCGGCCGCTTCCCGCTGACGATCGCCTACAGCGACGCGGCCGCCAACAGCTTCCTGCCCTACGGCAACCTCAGCGCCGGCATCCCAGGCGCGCCGAACCCGGACCTCAAGAGCGGTACCGTCCTGCTGCCACGGGGGGTCGACATGACCTCTCCGGATCCCGATCATGTCAAGCGCGGCGCCACCCAGTCCTGGAACCTCTTCGTAGAGCGCCGGCTGCCGCTCGACATCGCCACCAGCATCGGTTACGTCGGCACGCGGACGGACGGCACCTACACCCTCCGCAACCTGAATTACGCCGAGTCGGGGGGCAACGCCAACCGCCAGCTCTTCACCCGCGCCGGCAATGCCACCATCAACCGCCTCGCGGGGACCTCGAAGTCGCGCTACCACTCCCTGCAGGTGGCGTTTAACCGACCGTTCAAGGCCGGGCTGCTGCTGAAGGGGGCCTACACGCTCAGCCGCGCCAAGAACGATACCGACGACGACGGCGGCGCGCTGCTCTGGGCGCAGACGTCGCAGCTCGCGCGCAACTACGCGCTGACGGGCTACGACCGCCCGCACATGCTGCAGATGGGGTTCGTCTACGAGCTGCCCTTTGCGCGGGACAGCCACGCCCCGCTCGCGCTGGCGGTCAAGAACTGGCAAGTGAACGGCATCGTCTCGTGGCTCTCGGGCCGGCCGTTCTCGATCGGCGGCGACAACGGGCTCCTCCAGCAGGTCGGGGGCTTCCAGTCGGTCAACGTCAGCGGCAACCCGAAGCCCGGATTCGGAGCGCCGGGGCCCGACGAACGTTGGTACGACCCCGCGGCATTCGCGCAACCGGGCAACGCGTGGGGGAACAGCGGACGCAACCAGTTCAGGGGGCCGTCGAACTGGAACGCGGACATGTCGCTCTTCCGGACGATCCCGTTCGGCCGCTACCGGGTGGAGATTCGGGCCGAGTCGCAGAACGTGTTCAACCACGCGCAGTGGGGTAACCCGATCACCGGGTTCACGGACCCCAACTTCCTGCGCATCCGTGCGCTCGCGCGGGCGCCGCGCACTGTGCAGCTCGGGGCGCGCTTCGTGTTCTGACGCAGACTGTCGCGGGCCGACGTCGCGCCGGCCCGCCGCGGCTCCTTCTTCAGCGTGGCCTCGTACTTTGCCGCGCCGCCCCGGCCTATAATCAGGAGTTGGCCAGGGAGGACATGAGCCGTGAGTGAGCAGGACGAAGATTTCGCGGCGATGTTCGAGGCCTCCGTCAAGGCGCGCCGCTTCGATCGCGGCGAAACCATCGAGGGCACCATCGTCGGCTTCGGCCAGGACGTCGCCTTCGTCAGCGTTGGCGGCAAGAGCGAGGCGCAGATCGACCTCGCCGAGCTGAAGGATGCCGAGGGGGACGTCGAGGTGTCGGTCGGCGACCGCATCCAGGCGATGGTGGTCTCGACCAGCGGCGGCATCGTGCTGTCGCGCCGGG
>JBDTOB010000075.1:0-9218 GCA_039933435.1 Acidobacteriota bacterium
TCGGGTTGACCTGCCGCTCGATGTGGTCGATCTCGCGCTTGACGCGCATCACCGCCTCGACCGCTTCCTTGATCTGGTCGATCATCCGCCGCTTGATGTTCTCGGTGAACTCAATCTTGCGAATCAGCTTCGACTCTTCGACCCGGGCGCGCAGCGATTCCCAGCGGACCTTGCGGTACTTCCGCTTGTCGCGGGTGGTGGAGCCCTTGGCGGTGTGCTCGAGCTTCTCCTTGCACTTCTCGACCGTCTGCCAGGCCTTGCGCACCGCCTCGATCTGGCGCATCACCTGCCGCTTGCGGTCGTCAATCTTCTCGTCGGTCAGCTCTTCGTCGACGAAGGTCACCAGCTCGCGGATGCTGCGCTCCTCCGCCTTGAGCGCGTCACCCATCTGGATGATCAGCCGGGCGATGGTCGGGGTCCGCGAGATCGACTTGATCACCGCGAGCTTGCCGCGCTCGATGCGCTTGGCAATCTCGACCTCCCCCTCGCGGGTGAGCAGCGGCACCGTGCCCATCTCGCGCAGGTACATCCGCACCGGATCGTTGGTCTTGTCGAGCGCGCCGGGGGTGAGGTCGAGCTCGATCTCCTCGGAGCCCTCGCCGGTCCGGTCGAGGAGCTTGTCCTCGCGGTACTTCTGCTCGGAGTCCACCACCTCGATGCCGGCGCTGCCGAAGGTGCTGAACAGGTCGTCGAGCTCGTCGGACGACGTGATGTCGGCCGGCAGCAGTTCGTTGACCTCGTCGTAGAGCAGGTAGCCTTTTTCCTTACCGATCGAGATGAGCTGCCTTACCTCGTCGTATTTTTCTTCGATCGACAACGCCATGATCTCTCCTGACCTCCGAGCTTTCCTGTCCCGATCGCCTGGCTCTACGAGCGGCTCTCCGCTTCGATGAGCGACTCCATCTGCCTCTTCAACTCCCGGCTCCGGACGAGCAGCGCGTTCATCCGCTCGTCGTCTCCCGCGTCTCCCGCCGGACCCGCCTCCTGGAGGCGGTCGATTTCTCGTTTGACGGCCGCACGCTCACGGTCGAGCCGGCGCTGCTGCAGCACCCGCACACAGTCAGCTGCCGCGGCCGGAGGGCTGGGCAGCCGGCAGATGTCGGCCACCAGCGCCGCCTCCCCGGTACTTAGACGCTCGGACAGCGTCTCCGGTAAGGAGGTTTCCGGCCATCCCTGCAGAGATCTTGCCTGCAAAAGAATGCCCCCGGTGGCCAGCCCCTCGAGGTCCGGATCCCCGAGCTCCGCCAGCGCCGCCATCCCCGCGGCAGTATTGCGCATTAGAGCCCAAATCAGGCCCTGTTCCGCCGGCTTGACCTGCCCCGGGGGGACCATGGCCCGCTCCTCGACCACAGTCTGCTTCAGCACCGCGGCCTTGCGGATTTCCGCCCGGACCACCTCTTCCGTAATGCGCGCTTTGTGCGCCAGTCTGTCCGCAAACTGGTCACGAGCCGCGGCGTCCGGAATCCGTGCCGCGACCGCCAGCATGGCGTTGAGAAACCCCCGGCGGCTGTCGTCCTTCGAGAAATCGTGCGCGGCGGACGCCCGGTCGAGCAGATATTCCAGATATGGGCGCGAATTCCGGAGCTGATCCTGGTAGGCGGCGGCCCCGGCCTTGCGGATGAAGTTATCGGGGTCGTCTCCTGCCGGCAGCACCGCGACGTTGACCTGGAAGCCCTCCGCCACCAGCAGTTCCGACGACCGCGCCGCCGCGCCCTGTCCCGCCGCGTCGGGGTCGAAGCTCAGGACGACTTTCGCGGCGAAACGTTTCAGCAGCTTCGCCTGGACCGGGGTCAGCGCCGTCCCGGACGAGGCCACCACGTTGGTAATGCCGGCCTGGAACGCCTGCGCGAAGTCGAAGTAGCCCTCGACCATCACCGCGTGCTTGGCCCGGGCGATGCTCGACTTGCTCAGATGGAGGCCGTAGAGCGTCCGTCCCTTGACATAAATCGGCGTCTCGGGTGAATTCAGATACTTCGGCTGCTGGCCGGCATCCATCGCCCGGCCGCCAAAAGCGATGATCGGGCCGGTGTCGCGATGGATGGGAATCATCAACCGGTTACGGAAGCGATCCAGCACCGTCCCCTCATCCCGCTGCACCAGCAGGCCGCTGCGAAGCAGCAGGGGCATCGGGAATCCTTCCTTGATGAGACGCGCTTTGAGCGCCTCACGGCTCGCCGGCGCGTAGCCGGCGCCGATTCGCTCGACCGTCTCGTCGGTCAGCCCGCGCTCCTTCAACTGGCGGCGGGCCGCGGCCCCCGCCGGCGTCGCCAGCTGCTCACGGAACCAGACGGCGGCGACCTCGTGGGCCTTGAGCAGCCCGTCCCGGTCCCGCTGCGAGTCGTCGCCTTCTTTCGACCCTTCGGCCTCCGGCACGGTCATGCCGACGCGCGCCGCCAGCTGCCGGACCGCCTCCGGAAACGCCACCTTGTCGTAGAGCTCGACGAACTTGATCACATCCCCGCCCACTCCGCAGCCGAAGCAGTGGAAGACTCCCTTCTCGCCGTTGACCTGGAACGACGGTGTCTTCTCGCCGTGGAACGGGCACAGCCCCTTCCAGGCGACGCCGCTGCGCCTGAGCGGGACGCGCTCCTGGACCACCTGCACGATGTCGGCGTGCGACTTGAGGTCCTGGATGAACGAGACAGGGAAGAGCGCCATCAGTCCTTCAGCTCCACCACGGTCACGCCGCCGCCCCCCTGGTTGCCGGCCGCCGGCCCGAACCCCACCACGAAGGGATGCGACTCCAGGTACGCGCCGATTGCGCGGCGCAGCTGGCCGGTGCCATAGCCGTGAATCAGCCGCACCGATTTCACTTCACCGATCAAGGCGTCGTCCAGAAACTTCTCGACGCGGGAGAGCGCCTCGTCGACGTGGGAGCCGACCAGGTGAAGCTCCGCCAGCGCCGCGTCGCGCGGCTGCAGGTCGACGTGGACCCGGACGCGCCCCGGCTGGGCCTGCAGCACCGCCGCCGATGTCAGCACCCGCAGCTCGTCGATCCGGGCGCGCAGGCGCTTGCCGCGCACATCGACCTCGGCGTCGCGATCGTGCAGGGCCTGGACCACGCCTTCGAGCCCCAGCGCGCCCACCAGCACCCGGTCGCCAACCGCCGGCAGCCGCTCCGTGCCGGCGGGGGGCGCCGCCGCCGCGGGCTCGGGCTGGCCGCGCAGCCGCTCGCCGATGGCGTCGATGGCCGCCCGGGCGTCGGCGCGCGCCGCACCCGTCTGCCCGGTCGGAATCAGCCGCGGCGCCATGCGCCGCTCCGCCTCGGCCGACAGCGCCTCGGTTTTTGTCTTCAACCCCTGGATCACCGTGTCGATCTCGCGGCGCGCATCGCGCAGCCGCTCCTCGATCCGCTCCTCGAGCCGCCGCCGGAAGGTCTCCTCGCGGTGACGCAGCTCCTGTTCGCGCGCGTGCAGCTTCGCGGTCGTCTCCTCGATCGTCTCCCGCTCGCGCGCCGCCAGCCGGTGCTGGTGCTCGAGTCCCTGCAGCTCGCGCTCGACTTTGGCCAGATGCTCCGCCAGCTGGCTCTCGCGCGCCGTCCGGTAGGCCCGCGCCTGCTCGATGACCGCGGCCGGCATCCCCAGCCGGTTGGCAATCTCGAGCGCGAGGCTGCTGCCCGGGGCGCCGTAGTTGAGGCGGTAGGTGGGCGCGAACGTCTCCGGGTCGAACCCGAACCCCGCCGCCATCACCCCGTCGGTGGTCGACGCATACGACTTGAGCACATCGTAATGCGTCGTCGCCACGACGTTCGCCCCGCGGCGGCGGAAGTGGTCGATGATCGCCATCGCCAGCGCCCCGCCTTCGAGCGGGTCCGTGCCGGCGCCGGCCTCGTCGAGCAGCACCAGCGCCGGCAGCTCCAGCGCCTTCTCCATCGCGACCAGCGAGGCGATGTGCGCCGAGAAGGTGCTGAGGCTGGCGGCAATCGACTGTTCGTCGCCGATGTCGGCGAAGATGCTGCGAAAGACGGGAATCTGCGAGCCGCCGGCGGCCGGAATGAGCAAGCCGGCCTGCGCCATCAGCGACAGCAGCCCGGCGGTCTTGAGCGCGACCGTCTTGCCCCCCGTATTCGGGCCGGTGATCACCAGCACGCTGACCGGCGGAATCAGCAGCACGTCCACCGGCACCACCGCGGCAACGCTCACCGTCCGCGCCGGGTGCGGATCCGCGTCGTCCTCGTCGGACGCCTCCGACGGCGCGTCCAGGTGACGCCGGATCGCCGGAATCAGCAGCGGGTGGCGCGCGCCGCGCAGCTCGAGCCGTCCGTCGACCGCGATTGCCGGGGCGACGCCGTCCACGGCGAGCGAGAACTGTGCCCGCGCCTGCAGCACGTCGAGCTCGGTCGCGGCATCCACCGTGCGCTCGAGGTCGTCGGCCCGGGCGCGGAAGCCGTCCGCCAGCGCCACCAGGATCCGCCGCACTTCCTCCGCCTCCTGCTGCTCGAGGGCGACGATGTCGTTGTTGATTTCCACGGTGCTGAGCGGCTCGAGGAAGAGGCTGGCGCCGCTCCCCGAGCTGCCGTGCACGATACCCGGGATCGCCGCGCGATGCTCGGAGCGGACCACCAGCACGTAGCGGCCGTTGCGGTCGGTTACGATCTGCTGCTGCAGGTACTTGGCCGTGTCCTTCCCCCGCAGGTAGGACTCGAGCGTGCCGCGCAGCCGCGCCCGCTGCTTCCGCAGCCGCTCGCGCACGCTCCGCAGCTCCGGACTGGCATCGTCTGCGACCTCGCCGCCGGGATCGATCCGACTGCGGACGTCGGCGATCTCGCGCTCGAACGAGGCGGCGACGTCGACGACCGCCCGCAGCAGCGGGAAGGCACTGCGGGCGCGGCGGACGGCGGTGCAGGCCGACTCCACCGACGCCAGAAAGGCGGCGAGCGACAGCAGGTGCACGGCATCGAGGGCGCTGCCCTCGACCGTCAGCGCCTCGAGGATGGCGTCGAGCTCCTGGGGGGCGGACAGTCCGAGGTGGTTGTCGCCGAGGAAGCGCACGGTTTCCGAGGTCGCGGCCAGCGCCTTCGACACCGCGCCGGCATCGACGAGAGGGTGCAGGGCGGCGAGCCGCCGCGCGCCGGACGGCGTCACCGCGAAGCGGCCGACCGCCTCCACGATCCGATCGAATTCGAGGGCCCTGAGGGCGCCAGCTTGCATCGAAGGTTTAACGCTGCCCGGGGATGAGTCTTTCGAGGACAGGGCAACTTCTCACTATACCTCAAACCTCGTCCGCAGCGACGCCGCGCCAATTTCTTCAGGGCAGGTGATTGATCGCGCTGGCCACCGCCGCGGCGCCGAAGCCGTTGTCGATATTCACGACCGAGATGCCGCTGGCGCAGCTGTTGAGCATCGCGAACAGCGCCGTCAGCCCCCCCAGGCTGGCGCCGTAGCCGACGCTGGTCGGCACCGCCACCACCGGCGCCTTGATCAGCCCGCCGACGACGCTCGGCAGCGCGCCCTCCATGCCGGCGACGACGATGACGACGTGGGCGGCGATCAGGCGGGCGTGCTCGGCCAGCAGCCGGTGCAGCCCGGCGACGCCGACGTCGTAGATCCGATCGACGGTGTTGCCCATGATCTCCGCGGAGATCGCCGCTTCCTCGGCGACCGGCAGATCGGAGGTGCCGGCGGCCGCGACCACGATGGTGCCCCGACCCGGGGGGGTTTCGGCGACGTGGAGCGTAATCGTACGGGCCTGGGCATGGAAGGCGGCAGCGGGTACACGCTCGACGACCGCGGCGTGCGCCTCCGCGGTGGTGCGGGTGACGAGCAGGTTGTGGCCGGCGGCGACGATCTTTTCGGCAATCGCGGCGACTTGCGCCGGGGTCTTGCCTTGACCGAAGATGACCTCGGGGAAGCCCTGCCGCAGGCTGCGCTGGTGGTCGACCCGGGCGAACCCGAGGTCCTCGAAGCCGCGCTGGCGCAGATATTGAAGCAGTCCGGCCTGCGCGGCCTCCGGCGTCAGGGCTCCCGACGCCACCTCATCCAGGAGGGTGCGCAGCTGTGAGGTATTCATCGTCCGGGGAAGTCGTGGCCGCCCGTTGCTTTATGACCGAGCAGAGCTATATAATTCCCGTTTGTGTCCAGTGACGAATTCATCGCCTTATGACGCTGCCTGAGACGCTCATTCTCGTCCTTTACTTCTTCGTGCTCAGCATTCTGGCCATTTATGGCTGGCATCGGTACTACCTTGTGTATCTTTACATGAAAAACAAGGGGAAGGCGCCGCTGCCGCTGCCGGCGCTGACGGTGCTGCCGAGAGTCACGGTCCAGCTGCCCATCTTCAACGAGATGTACGTCGCCGACCGGCTGATCGATGCGGTCTGCGAAATCGACTATCCCAAGGATCTGCTCGAAATCCAGGTGCTGGACGACTCGACCGACGAGACGACCGACATCGCGGAGCGGGCGGTCAGGCGCCATGCCTCGCGCGGCTTCGACATCCGGCACATCCACCGGGTCGACCGCACCGGCTACAAGGCGGGGGCGCTCGAGGCCGGGCTGCGGGAGTCGAGCGGCGACTTCATCGCCATCTTCGACGCCGACTTCATCCCCGGGTCCGACTTCCTCCAGAAGACGCTGCCGCACCTCGCCGCCGACCCCACGGTGGGCATGGTGCAGGCGCGCTGGGGGCACATCAACCAGGACTACTCGCTCCTCACCAAGATTCAGTCGATCCTGCTCGACGCCCACTTCGTGCTCGAGCACGGCGGGCGCAACCGCGCCGGCTGCTTCTTCAACTTCAACGGCACCGCCGGGGTGTGGCGCCGCGAGGCGATCGCTTCCGCCGGCGGCTGGCAGCACGACACGCTGACGGAAGACCTCGACCTCAGCTACCGCGCCCAGCTCGAGGGCTGGCGGTTCGTGTTCCTTCCCGACGTCGTGTCCCCGGCCGAGGTTCCGGTCGAGATGAACTCCTTCAAGTCGCAGCAGCACCGCTGGGCGAAGGGCTCGATTCAGACCTGCATCAAGCTGCTGCCCCGGATCCTGCGCTCGAAGCAGCCGCTGTCGGTGAAGATCGAGGCGTTCTTCCATCTCTCGGCGAACTTCAACTACCTGCTGATGTCGCTGCTGTCGGTGCTGATGTTCCCGGCGATGTGGGTCCGCTACAACATGGGCTGGACCGAGATGCTGCTCATCGACGTGCCGCTGTTCTTCGCCGCCACCGCCTCGGTCGGCAACTTCTATATCGTCTCGCAGCGCGAGCTCTACACCGACTGGCGCCAGCGGCTGAAGTACCTGCCCTTCCTGATGTCGATCGGCATCGGCCTGTGCGTCAACAACACCCGGGCGGTGCTCGAGGCGATCTTCGGGCGGGAGAGCGAATTCGCGCGCACCCCGAAGTACGGCATCGAGCGCGAGGGGGACGAATGGGTGGGGAAGAAGTACCACCAGTCGGTCGGCGTGCAGCCGCTCATCGAGCTGGCGCTCGGGCTCTATTTCACCGCCACGGTCTTCTACGCGCTGGTCAACCAGATCTACGGGACGCTGCCGTTCCTGATGCTCTTCCAGGTGGGCTTCCTCTACACCGGCCTGCTCTCCATCCTCCAGCAGTACACGGGGGAGTCGGTGATGCTCAAGGCGCCGGAAGTCGCGAAGTAGCCGCGGACGCCGCGCCATGACGATCGCAGCGAAGCCCAAGGCCGGTCTCGAGGACGTCGTCGCGGCGACGTCGGCGATCTGCTATCTCGACGGCGATCGCGGCGTGCTCGCCTACTACGGCTACGACATCCACGATCTCGCCCGCGGCGCCTCGTTCGAGGAGGTCTGTTATCTGCTCTGGCACGGCCGCCTGCCGGGCCGGGCCGAGCTCGGCGATCTGCAGACCCAGCTCGCGGCGGCGCGGCCGGTGGCCGAGCCGATGCTGCGGCTGATGAAACAGCTGCCGGCCGGCGACGGCATGGACATGCTGCGGACGCTGACCTCGGCGCTCGGCCAGTACGACCCCGAAGCCGGCGACAGCTCGCCGGCGGCGAACGACCGCAAGGCGGTCCGGCTGACGGCGCAGATCGGCAGCCTGGTCGCGACCTACGGCCGGCTGCAGGCAGGCGGCGGCATGATCCAGCCGGATCCGGCGCTCGGCCACGCCGCCAATTTCCTCTACATGCTGACCGGCCGGCGGCCGGACGCGCTGTCGACGCGCGCCTTCGACGTCGCCCTGGTTCTGCACGCCGACCACGAGCTCAATGCCTCGACCTTCGCCGCCCGGGTGGCGGCGGCGACGCTGACCGATCTCTATTCCGCGACCGTCGGCGCCATCGGCGCGTTGAAGGGGCCGCTTCACGGCGGCGCCAACGCCGACGTCATGCGGCTGTTGATCGAGATCGGGCCGGAGGCGTCCCCCGAGCGCATCGACGAGGCGATCCGCGGGCGGCTGGCGAGGAAGGTCAAGATTCCCGGGTTCGGCCACCGCGTCTACCACACCGAGGACCCGCGGGCGACGCATCTGCGGCGGATGTCGAAGGAGCTCGGCGAGCGCGCCGGCACGACCCGCTGGTTCGAGATGTCGCAGCGGATCGAGGCGGTCGTCAAGGCGGAGAAAACGCTCAATCCCAACGTCGACTTCTACTCGGCGTCCACCTACTACACCCTGGGCATCCCGATCGACCTGTTCACGCCGATCTTCGCGGTCAGCCGCGTCGCCGGCTGGACCGCGCACTGCCTCGAGCAGTATGCCAACAATCGCCTGATCCGCCCCCGGACCGACTACATCGGCCCCCGGTACCCGCAGACCTTCCTGCCGCTCGACCAGCGCTAGGGCCGGCCGCCCCGCTCGACACCGCCGTACGGCCGCTGTCGGCCGCTGTCGGCCGCGGGGTATAATCACCACGACCTCCTGAGCAATGGATCAGCGCTTCATCCGTAATTTCTCCGTCATCGCGCATATCGACCACGGCAAGTCCACCCTCGCGGATCGGTTCCTGGAACTGACCGGGGCCCTCCAGGCCCGCGAGATGGAGGCGCAGGTGCTCGACTCGATGGATCTCGAGCGCGAGCGCGGCATCACCATCAAGGCGCACGCCGTCCGGCTCACCTACCTGGCGGACGACGGCGGCACCTACGTGCTGAACCTGATCGACACCCCCGGCCACGTCGATTTCTCCTACGAGGTGACCCGCTCGCTGGCCGCCTGCGAAGGCGCGCTGCTGCTGGTCGACGCCTCGCAGGGGGTCGAGGCGCAGACGCTGGCCAACGCCTACCTGGCGGTCGAGAACAACCTCGAGA
>JBDTOB010000076.1:0-9180 GCA_039933435.1 Acidobacteriota bacterium
TCATCCTGGAACGCGGCGACTTCGTCCCGCAGGAGCCCGAGAACTGGGATCCCGATGCGGTGTGGAAGCAGCTCCGCTACCGGACGACGGAGCGCTGGCTCGACGACCGAGGCCAGGAGTGGACGCCGTACACGCACTACGGCGTCGGCGGCAACACCAAGTTCTGGGGCAGCGTGCTCTACCGGCTTCGCCGCGAGGATTTCCAGGCGATCGAACACGCCGACGGCGTCTCGCCGGCGTGGCCGATCGGCTACGAGACGCTGGCGCCGTACTACGATCGCGCCGAACGGCTCTATCACGTCCGCGGCCAGGACGGCTTCGATCCCACCGAGCCGCCGCGCCAACCGTACCCCTACGCGCCGGTGCCGCACTCGGCCGGGATGGCGGCCATCGTCGAGCAGCTGCGCGCGCAGGGGCTGCATCCGTCGCCGCTGCCGCTCGGGCTGCTGCGGCCCGGGGAGGAGGACGGCTGCATCCTCTGCAATACCTGCAACTCGTTCGTCTGCCGCCTGCACGCCAAGAGCGAGGCGGACGTCTGCTGCGTCCGTCCGGCGCTGCGGCGGCCGAACGTCACCCTCTGGACCGACGCGCTGGCCACCCGGCTGCGGACCGATCCGTCGGGCCGCAGGGTGGAGGGGGTCGAGGTCGAACGCCACGGGGAGCGGCTGACCGTCACCGCCCCGGTGGTCGTCGTCGCCTGCGGCGCGGTGAATTCGGCGGCGCTGCTGCTGCGGTCGAAGACCGACGCGCATCCGTCGGGCCTGGGGAACTCGTCCGGACTGGTCGGCCGGCGCTACATGGCGCACCTGGCGACCATGATGCAGGGGTTCCACCCGTTCCGCCGCAACAGCACCGTCTTTCAGAAGACCGTGGCGATCAATGATTTCTACCTCCGCGGTCCGCGCACGCCGTACCCGCTCGGACAGATTCAGTCGCAGGGGAGGACCCACGGGGTCATGGCCCAGACCGCGTATCCGTGGATCCCGCTCTGGCCGTACGAGCAGTGGGTCGCCCGCGGAGTGGACTGGCTGGCGATGTCGGAGGATCTGCCGCGCGAGGAGAACCGGGTGACGGTGGAGCCGGACGGCCGCATCCGGCTGAGCTATCGCGCCAACAATCTGGGGGCGCACCGGATGCTGGTGCAGGAAACCCGGCGAATCCTGCGGCGGCTCGGATTCTGGATGGTGATGACCCACTCCCATGGCCGGACCAACACCACGCATCAGTGCGGGACGCTGTGCTTCGGCACCGACCCGCGGACGTCGGTCCTCGATCCCTACTGCCGCTCCCACGACGTCGAGAACCTCTTCGTCGTCGACGCCTCCTTCTTCCCGTCGTCTGCGGCCGTCAACCCCGGGCTGACGATCGCGGCCCAGGCGCTGAGGACGGCGGACCACATCGTCGAAACCGAGCTCTCCTGAGATGGAGCCTGCCACGTGAAGGTGCGATCTTTCAGCCATGCCGGCATTACCGTGTCGGACTTCAACCGCGCGGTGCGGTTCTACTGGGACGTCTTCGGATGCCCGCTGGTCGGCGTCGCCGACACCCCGCCTGAACGCGTCCGCGCCTTCTTCGGGGTGGACGATCCGGCGCCGTCGTGCCGGATCGGCTGGGTGCGGGTCCCGGGGGGAGGGGTGCTGGAGATTTTCGAGTTCCAGCCACAGCAGCCGCCGGTGCCGGTGCCGTGGAACCGCGTCGGTCTCACCCACATTTCCTTCAACGTGCGAAACCTGCGGAAGTGGCACGATGACCTGACCGGCCGCGGGGTCGAGTGCCTGGGGCAGCCCGAGCGCTCGCCGCGGGGGCACTCGTTCTTCTTCTGCCGCGATTTCGACGGCAACCTGATCGAGCTGATGGATCTCGGCTACATGTATTACGTGCTCGGCTGGCTGGGGGCGCTCGGCGGCTGGATCTTCCGGCGTGGGATGTACCGCAAGTATTATCAGGAGACCGGATCATGAAGCGTCGCGTGCTCGCGGTGGCGTTGTCGGTCGTGGCACTATCGCTGACCCCGCCCGGTGCGTCGGGGCAGGCGCTTCCGCCCGCGGCAGCGGCGCCGGCCGGCGCGGCGGCGCCGGCGCGATCGGATGGGCGTCCGCACGTCATCATCATCACCCTCGACGGCTTCGCCGGCTGGGGGCTGGACGACCCGTACCTGCCGGTGCCGACCCTGCGCGCGCTGGCGGCGCGCGGCGCGGTCGCCGGCGGCATGCGGCCGGTCAACCCGACCGTGACCTGGCCGAATCACACGTCGATTGTGACCGGGGTGACGCCCGCGAAGCACGGCGTGCTCTTCAACGGATCGCTGATCCGGCAGGAGGGGGTGCCGCCGCGAGTCGAGCCGTGGATCGACAAGAAGGAGATGGTGCGCGTCGAGACGCTCTACGACGCCGCCTACGCGCAGGGGCTGACCACCGCGCAGGTCGACTGGGTGGCGATTCACAATGCGCCGACCATCACCTGGGAGTTCCGCGAGCGCCCGCCTGAGGGGGGCGGCGGCGCCATCGCCGGGGAGATGGTCCGCGCCGGCCTGGTCTCGCAGGCGGACGTCGACAGCTTCGGCAGCCGGAACATCCTGTTCCGCGACGCGGTCTGGACCAAGGCGGCGGTGCACATCATTCGCGAGCATCGTCCCAACCTGCTGCTGTTCCACCTGCTGTCGCTCGATTCGACCGAGCACCGCTACGGGCCGCGGACGCCAGCCGCCATGAGCACCATGGCGTGGCTCGACTCGCAGGTGGCCGAGGTCGTCAAGGCGGTGGACGAGGCCGGGATCGCGGACACCACGACCATCTTCGTGGTCTCGGATCACGGCTTCAAGGCGGTGAAGCGGCAGATCCTGCCGAATGCGGCGCTGCTCAAGGCCGGTCTGCTCGAGGCCGCCGACGGCAAGGTCACGAACAGCCAGGCCTACGTCGTCCCCGAGGGCGGCAGCGCGCTGGTCTATGTGACCGTGAAGGATCCGTCGGGGGACGTGCTGGCGCGCACCCGCGCGGCGCTGACCGGGATCGAGGGCATCGACCGGATGGTCGAGCCCGCGGACTACGCGGCGCTCGGCCTGCCGGCGCCGGCCGTCAACCAGCAGATGGGGGCGCTGTTCCTGACGGCGAAGCCTGGCTATGCGTTCGCTGGCAGCGTGGGACCGCAGGTCCTGATCGATGCCCCGGAGGGCAGCCTCGGCGCGCATGGCTATGTCGCGAGCGATCCCGACCTGCGGTCTCTGTTCATCGCCGCGGGGCGCGGCATCAAGGCGGGTGTGACGATCGAGTCACTGGATAATCTGGACATCGCGCCCACCGCCGCGCATCTGCTGGGCATTCCGCTGCCGTCCGCCGACGGCCACGTCCTTACCGCCATCCTGCGCTAGCGGAATATTTGTATTCGGACCTGGAGCGATGTTCAAGACGATGTCGATGCCAACCCCCGGAACGCGCGCACTCGTCGGCCTGGCCCTCGCCCTCGGGCTGCTCGCGCCCGCCTGCGGTTCGAAGGAGGCGCCGGCACCCGCGGCGGCGTCAGCCGATCCTCACGCGGCGCATCGTCAGCCGGCGGCCGACGCCGCGCCGCCGGATCGATCGGCGGTGCCGGTGCTGAACACCGATCCGGCCCCCGCGCCGGCCCCGGACGGCATGGCCTGGGTGCCGGGCGGCGATTTCTGGATGGGCTGCGCGGACTGCGGGATGCCTGATGCGCTGCCGGTGCACCTCGTCTCCGTCTCGGGATTCTGGATGGACCGGACGCCGGTCACCAACCGCGACTTCGACGCCTTCGTCAAGGCCACGCGTTACGTGACGATGGCGGAGCGGCGTCCCGATCCGCGCGACTTCCCCGGTGTCCCGCTCGACAAGCTGGTGCCGGGCTCGAGCGTCTTCACGGCGCCCTCCGGCCCCGTGCCGCTCGACGACTATCTGCAGTGGTGGCGCTACGTGCCGGGCGCGGACTGGCGCCACCCGGACGGGCCGCGCAGCAGCCTGGCCGGACGGGAGCGTCATCCCGTCGTGCACATCGCTTTCGAGGATGCCGCGGCCTACGCCACCTGGGCCGGCAAGCGCCTGCCCACCGAGGCCGAGTTCGAGCTCGCGGCGCGCGGCGGGCGCGACCGCAACAAGTACGCCTGGGGCAACGACCTCCGTCCCGGCGGCGGCTCACCCGCCAACATCTTCGACGGTCATTTTCCAGATGCCGATCGCCGCGCCGACGGCTACGCCGGCACCTCGCCGGTCACCGCCTTCGCCGCCAACGGCTACGGCCTCTACGACATGGGAGGCAACGTCTGGCAGTGGTGCGCCGACTGGTACCGGCCCGACGCCTATGCCTCGGCGCCGTCGAAGAACCCCACCGGCCCGGCGTCGAGCTACGACCCGGAGGAGCCGGGCGCGGCCAAGCGGGTCACCCGCGGCGGATCGTTCCTCTGCAGTGAGGAATACTGTTCGCGCTACCTGGTGGGCAGCCGGGGGAAGGCTGAAATCAGCAGCGGCTCATCGAACCTGGGCTTCCGCCTGGTGTCCGACCGCCGATAAGCCGTTCATGCCTTCGCGGCCGATGTCGTCTTCGGGTCGGGCTGGCTGGCGGTCAGCGACTGGAGCGCCGAGACGATGCCGTCCGCGCCGGGGTTTTCGCCAATCGGCGACAGGTAGCTCCAGCGGACGATGCCGCTGGCATCGATCACGAACAGGGCCCGTTCGGTGATGCCGTCCTTCTCGCGGTAGACCCCGTATTGCCGCGCGACCTCGCCTCTTGGCTGGAAATCGGCGAGCAGCGGGAAGCGGATGTGGCGCGCTTCGGCGAAGGCGCGGTGGCACCAGACGCCGTCAACCGAGATGCCGAGCAGCTGGGCATTGGATTCCTCCAGGATGGGGCCCATCTCGTTGTAGAGGGTGAGCTGATCGCCGCACAGCGGGCTGAAGTCGGCCGGATAGAACACCAGCACCACCGGCCGCCCGCGGAAGTCGGAGAGAGCGACGCGGCGGTCGGGGCCGGCCGCCAGATCGAACGCGGGCGCGACATCGCCGGCGGCGGCGAGTCGCGGGGCAGTGGACGCCTGCGGTGTGCTCATCTCGATTGTCGTCTCCTTGTGCCTGCCCGGGTGGCGGCTATAATCACCGCGTGAACGAACCGACACTCCACGTCATCGCCCACATCCGCGCCAGAGCCGAGCACGTCGATGCCGTCCGCGACGTGCTGATCGGCTACGTCGAGCCGACGCGCGCCGAGGCCGGCTGTTTCGTCTACGACCTCTACCAGGACCGTTCGGATCCGACCCATTTCACCTTCGTCGAGTCCTGGCTGGATCAGGCGTCGCTCGACGCCCACGGCCGCTCGCCGCATCTCGCCGCGGGGCGCGAGCGCCTCAAAGGTCTCACCGCCTCACCGAACGAGGTGCTGCGCTACAGCCGGCTGGCCTGACGCCGGCGGTGCGGCCGGCCGGGGCAGCAAGCCGTTCCGCTCGAGAAAGGCCGAGATCGCCGCGCGGAACGTGCCCTCGTCCACTTCGCTCGCATGGACGTGGCCGCCCCGCACCTCGACCAGGGTCTTCTGCGCGGTCGCCGCGTCGTACAGGCGCCGGCCCTCGGCGAACGGGATCACGGTGTCCTCCGGGCTGTGCAGGAAGAGGATGGGCGCGCGAATCGTGCCGACCCGCCGGATGGACTCAAACCGGTTCCGCATCACCAGGCGGATAGGGAAGAACGGATACTGCCGCTGGCCGAGGGCGGCAATAGACGCCGGCGCTCCTTCCAGGATCACAGCGGCCGAGTCGACATCCGCCGCGAGGCGCACGCCGACCGCGGATCCCAGCGACCATCCATAGATGATGATGCGCGACGACGGCACGCCGAGGTCGCGCAGATACTGGTAGGCCGCGCGCGCGTCGGCGGCGAGGCCCTCCTCGCTGGGAGTGCCCGGAAGCCCCGAGAACCCGCGATATTCGGGGGCGAGCACGTGCAGCCCGAGGCTTCTCAGCAGGGCGTAGTGCCCGATGTTGACGTTCGAGGCGAGGTTGGCGGCATTGCCGTGGAGGAACAGGACCCACGGCTGATCCGCTCGTCCGTCGGCGGCCGGCATCCGCCAGGCGAACTGCTGCCCGCCGTCGACGCGCGGTAGCGCGATCTGTTCGTAGGCAAACGGCGGCCGTGCCGGACCGAGGACGGCGCCCGCCTGGAAGACCAGCCGGGTCTCTTGCGTCATCAGCCAGATGGCCACCGCCGCGTAGCCCAGCACGACGAGCGCCAGCAGCACCAGCAGGACCCGGATCGGCCGCGGACGCCAGCGCCGAGTCTTGCGCCGTTCCGGTCCCGTGTATTTAGGCGTGCGCCACATCAATTTGCCGTCGCTGATGATTATAGCGGGACCTCCGCCGCTCCGCGGGCGTCCAACCCCCCACGCCGCGGCCGACTGGTCTTCCCCGCGCCCTGCTGTTTCACCAGAGCGGCCTCTCGCGATATCCTGAGCGAATATTCCATGGCACGACCACACCTCCTGATCGCCCTCGCCATGCTCGCCGCCGCGGCGGCCTGCAAAGAGAGCCGGCCGGCGGCCTCGGCGGCCCCGGCGCCTCCTCCGGCCGCGTATGTCGAGGTCAAGCCCGAACCGGTCGCGGTCACCGGCGAATGGCTGGCGACGCTCGACGGCAACGTCAACGCCCAGATCCGCCCGCAGGTGTCGGGCTACCTCGTCCGGCGCGCCTACCGCGAAGGCGCGGCCGTCCGCAAAGGGGACGTGCTGTTCGAGATCGATCGGCGGCCGTTCGAGAACGCCCTGACCCAGGCCCGCGCCCATCTCGCCGAGGCTCGCTCCCAGCTCGCCAAGGCGGACCGCGACCTGGCGCGCGACCGCCCGCTCGCCGAACAGCGCGCCATCGCCCAGAGCCAGCTCGACAACGACATCAGCGCCCACGACGCCGCCGAGGCGGCGGTCGCCTCGGCGCAGTCGGCGGTCGATACGGCGCAGCTCAATCTCACGTTTACCCGCGTCACGTCGCTGGTCGACGGCGTCGCCGCCATCGCCACGGCGCAAATCGGCGATCTCGTCGGTCCCCAGACGCTCCTCACCACGGTGTCGCAGCTCGACCCCATCAAGGCGTATTTCCCGCTCAGCGAGCGCGAATACCTGGCGGTGTCCGACGAGCTGCGCGGTCCCGGCGGCCCGTCCCGGCTGTGGCAGAAGGCGGGTGGCCTCTCGCTCGTGCTCGCGGACGGCACGACGTATCCGAAGCGGGGCACGATTCTCGCGGTCGATCGGGAGGTTGACCCGAAGATGGGGACCATCCGGCTCAGCGCCACCTTCCCCAACCCCGGCAACGTGCTGCGCCCCGGCCAGGGGGCGCGCATCCGGGCGCAGACCGCTGTCGTTCCCGACGCGCTCCTGGTGCCGCAGCGCGCGGTCTCGGAACTGCAGACCGGCTTCCAGTTACGGGTGCTGACGGAGGGCAATCACGTCGCCGTTCGTCCGGTGACGCTCGGCGCCCGGGTCGGGGCGCGCTGGGTCGTCACCTCGGGGCTCACGGCCGGCGAGCGCGTCATTGTCGACGGTCCGGCGCTCAAGGACGGCGCGGTGGTGGCGCCGCATCCCTACGTGCCGCCGGCGGACGTGGCGCAATAACACCCGTGTCCCGCTTCTTCATCGGCCGTCCCATCGTCGCCATCGTCATCGCCATCGTCACCGTCCTCGGCGGGCTGGTGGCGCTCGCCGGGCTGCCGATTTCGCAGTTCCCGCAGATCGTGCCGCCGCAGATCAGCGTCATCGGCAACTACCCCGGTGCCGATTCGCTGACCATCGAGCAGTCGGTGGCCACCCCGCTCGAGCAGCAGATGAACGGCGTCGACGACATGCTCTACATGCAGTCGACCAATGCCAACGACGGCACCGTCAGCCTCACGGTCACCTTCGACGTCGACACCGTGCCGAATCTCGATCAGGTCAACGTCCAGAACCGGATGGCGCAGGCGCAGCCCAACCTGCCACCCGAAGTCAGCCAGTTCGGCCTGACGATGCGCAAGCAGACCGGGCTGCCGATGATGATCATTTCGCTCTATTCGCCGAAGCGCTCCTACGACGCGCTGTTCCTGGCGAATTACGCGAACATCAACATTCTCGATGCGATCTACCGGGTGCCGGGCGTCGGCGAGGCGCGGATCTTCGGCGCCGGGGACTACGCGATGCGCATCTGGCTGAAGCCCGATGCGCTGGCGCGGCTCGGGCTGACGGTGCCGGACATCTCGAGCGCGATCCGGCAGCAGAGCTCGGTGAATCCTGCCGGTCAGGTCGGCGCGATGCCGGTGCCGGCCGGGCAGGAGATGACCTACACCGTGCGGGCGCAGGGGCGGCTGCAGACCGAGGAGGAATTCGGGGCGATTGCGGTGCGGTCCAACCCGGACGGGTCCGTGATCCGGCTGCGCGACGTCGCGCGCGTCCAGCTCGGCGCGCTCAACTACCAGCAGATCGGCCGGGTCAACGGCGAGCCGGGCTGCGCGGTGGCGGTGTTCCAGGCGCCGGGCTCGAACGCGCTGGACGTCGCGGCCGGCGTCGAGAAGGTGATGACCGAGCTGGGCGGCCGGTTTCCCTCCGACCTGGCCTATGCCTACACCCTCAACACCACCGACGCGGTCTCGGAGGGCATCCGCGAGATCCTGATCACGCTCGTCGAGGCGATGGTCCTGGTGGTGTTCGTGGTCTACCTGTTCCTCCAGAACTGGCGCGCGACGCTGATTCCGGCGGTGGCGGTTCCGGTATCGCTCATCGGCACCTTTGCCGTCTTCCCCCTGCTCGGCTTCTCCGTCAACACGCTGTCGCTCTTCGGCCTGGTGCTGGCGATCGGGCTGGTGGTGGACGATGCGATCGTCGTGGTGGAGGCGGTCGAGCACCACATCGAGCACGGCATGGCGCCGCGGGAGGCGACCATCAGGGCGATGGAGGAAGTGTCGGGCCCGGTCGTCAGCATCGCGCTCATCCTGGCGACCGTCTTTCTGCCGGTGGCGTTCATGAGTGGCATCCAGGGACGGCTGAACAAGCAGTTCGCGCTGACGATCGCGATCTCGGTGCTGATCTCGGCGTTCAACGCGCTGACGCTGTCGCCGGCGCTGGCGGCGATGTGGCTGCGGCCGCGGACCCACACCCGTCTGGGCGGACGGTTTTTCGACGCCTTCAACCGGACGTTCGAGCGGGCGTCGCGCGGGTATGTGC
>JBDTOB010000077.1:0-9136 GCA_039933435.1 Acidobacteriota bacterium
CGTTCCCATCGCGCTGCCGGCATTCAGGCTGCTGTCGGGCCAGAGCGACATCCGGCCCTGGGAAGGACCGGCCGTGGGCGAATCCGTGATGCGCAGCGGGTTGTCCCAGACCAGCGTGTCGATGTCGTTGCGGAAGAACGATCCGTCATAGCCGACGCGGGCGGAACCGCGTTGATTCGACCACTCGAGCGCACCGCCGACCTCGGTGGTGCGGGTGTCAACCGGTACGGCCAGCTCCACGGCATTGCCAAAGCCAAAGCTGCCCGCCCAGGGCTGGCTGCCGGTCTTCGCGGTGTGCTTCAGTGTCAGGTCGAGATCGAGATGCGGCGTCGCCTCGTAGGTCAGCTTGAAGTCCGCCACCGATCGCTTGAGGCGCATGTCGAATGGCACCGCCTGCCCCGTGGCCGCCGCCAGCGTCGTCTCCTTGTTCTCAATGCCACGCTGGATCGCGTCGTCGATCCGCAGGACGCCAGGAGAGGGGCTGCTGTACAGGGTGAGCGTGTCGCGGCTGAAGAAGAGCGGAGTCTGATTCCACTCGACGCTGGATTTCAGCCTGCCGAATTGATTGAGCGATGCGGTATACCGCTGGTCGCGGTAGCCGGTGTGATCGGCGGTGACGGCAAACCAGTGAGTCGCCGTATCTCTGGAGAAGCGGAAGGCGTCGAGGGTCGCGCCGTTGCGCAGATCGCGATAGCGCTGGTGACGGGCCTCGTCCGAGGCGTCAGTGTATCCCGTTGCGCGGAGGCCGAGGTCGAAGAAGTTGACCTTCATGATGTCCGGCGCGGCGGTCGCGGCGACGCTCTGCTCCGCGGTCGGGGCAGGGGCGTCCTGCGCCCGGCCCGCGTGTGGGACTCCGAGCGTTGCCGCCAGGAGCGACGCTGCGATCATGCGAACAGACATGGTCCCTCACCGCAGAAATGCGTTGCCCGCCGGACTGTTGGAGCCGTGGATCTGGCTGTGGCAGTTGACGCAGCTTCGCCCGATGAGCCGGTTGCTTCGGTTCGCGAGCTGCGTGCCGTCATAAATCGTCGAGGGGTGCCGCGTGCCGATGTGACAGCGCTGGCAGAGCATCGGCAGCTTGGCGACCAGCATTCGCTCCTGATTGGAGCCGTGCGGGTCGTGGCAGGTGCTGCACGCCTCGCGGACCGGCGCATGGTCCCAGAGATAGGGTCCGCGTTTGTCGGTGTGGCAGCTCACGCACGATTCGTTGATCCAGTTGCCGGTCTTCAGCAGCCGAACGTTCGTCGATCCGTGAGGGTTGTGGCACGAGGTGCACTCCATCTTCCCTTCACGCAGCGGCATATGGCCGAAACGCTGGAGCTTCGCCACCTCGGCTTTGTGACAGACGACACAGCTTTCGGTGGCCGTCGCGGCTTTGAGCTGGGCGGTTGGAGATTTGGGATTGTGCACCGAGTGGCAGGTCACGCAGGAGAGGTTGCGAACGTCGTGCATGCTGCCTGTCCACAGCGCATGACTCGCGCGGCTGTGGCAGCTGAGACACGTCGCCGAGGCGTCGTGCGGGGCCATCGACGAGAACACCTTGATCTTCGTCTTGTCGCCGCTCTCGGCATGTTCCTGTCCCGGACCGTGGCAGGTCTCGCACGCCTGGTTCGGCCTCGCCGCCGGGGTCCGGGCGTTGACCGACTTGCCGTGGAGCGTCGCCGCCAACGCCTGGCCTTCCGCTTCGTGGCAGGTGACGCAGGTGGCGTCGCCGACGAAACCCGCAGCGGGCGCGGGCTGCCGTGTCGCCGGCTCCTGGCGGCGCGCCGTGGCGGGCGGCGTCGTGGGCGTCACCGCGGCGGGCGCCTGCGGCACACCGGCAATCGGTGGAGCCGCGGCCGCCGCCAGCAGCCCGGCCGCCGCCAGCACCAGCAGCTGAACCACGCGTCCCGGCTTGCTATTCAAGCGCATGACAGGTCTCGCAGTCCTGGCCGATGTTCCGGCCGTCTTTCGACACGTGTTCGTCGTCGTGGCAACGGAAGCAGCCAGGAGAGTCGACGTGGCCGATGTTGTTGGCGTAGGTACCGAAGCTCACCTGCATGTCGGGAAAGACACTCCGCCGATAAATATTCTGAAGAGCAAGCACCGCGCGATCGAGCGACGGGCCGCGGTCGGTCTCGGCCGGCGCGGGCTGCGTCTGGTAGAACTCGCGGACGGACTGCGCGATCGCCGTCAGCGCGGCGTCCTCTGACGTGTAGCTCGCCTTCAACGCCTTGACCGCCTCCCGGCGAACGAAGGGCAGCGTCCGCCCGATCTCGCCGCGTGCGATCGACCTATCCACCGCTCGCTCCGCTGTGGCCGCGATCGCGTGGCTCGGCCGGTTGTGGCAGTCGGTGCACTCCATGCGCCGGCGGACGCCCTTGGCGAGCTGCTCGGGTGTGACGCCGCCGATCGCGTACTCCCTCGTGCCGGCGCGCTGGTCCGTCACCTTCACCCAGGGAATGACGTGATCGCGATCGCCCGTGTCCAGGTACTCGATGATCGTGGACCGGCTCGCGTGCCAGTGAATTCCCGCCGCTCGTCCGGTTCCATCGGTACCGCCGAGGTGCATGCGCAGCGTCGTCACCGATTCCGTGTTCCCGGCGTCATCGGCATAGTCGGCGATGCGGTTGATGCGGTCGGCGCGGAAGCGGGCAGGTGCGTGGCAGCCCTCGCAGGTGTCTCGAGCCGGGACGAGATTCTCTGGCGCCGCGACAATCGGACGTGAATAGTTGTTGCGGACAACCGCGAGCAGGCGGTGCACGCCGGACAGCTTCGCGTTGGCGAACGAAGACGGGCCCCGGCCGACGTGGCACGCGACACAGGTGATGCCAGCATGCGGTCCCTGGAGGTGCGCCGTCAGCTCCGGCTGCATCGGTGTATGGCACACCGATCCGCAAAACCCTACCGTGTCCATGTATTCCACCCCACCGTAGGCTGCCAGCGACACGACCACGATGTTCACCGTCGTCAGGCAGAAGACGATCACCGCCGTGGCCCGCTGCGATGAATCGTTGAGGTCGATCCGCGGCCACTCGAGCGATGACGCCGGCTTGCCCGCGGCGCGCCGACGTCGCTCGATCCAGGCGCCGGCTGGAATCAGCACCAGCCCGAGAACGAACACAGCCGGGAGGAACAAGAAGAGAAGGATGCCGAGGTACGGATTGGTGTGGAGCCCGAACAGGTCGCCGAGGAACACGACGATGAGGACGACCGCGCTGGCCGTCGTCAATACCATGCCCGCGATGGAAATCGGGCTTCGAATCAACCGCACCCCGCCCGACATCCGGCTATTTCTTCTTCAGGGTCGAGAGGTAGGCGACGAGCGCGTCCACATCTTCCTTCGGCAAGTCGTACTGCCGCATCGCCGGCTTGCGGGGGGCCTTCTTCTTCGTCGTCATGCCCTTGGCATCGACGATCCACTCACGAAGCTCGGCCTCGGAGAGCGTGCTGCCGACGGCATCGAGCGGGCCTTTGGTATTGCCTTTGGCCGCGATCGAGTGGCACATGCTGCACTTCTGAGCGGCGTACACCTTCGCCCCGGTGGCGACCGGATCCTGGGCCGCGGACCCGACGCTCGTCAGCACGACCACCGCCGCTGCCATCCATATGTGACGCATAGACCTCCCCCGAACATGACGACGACGTTGATCTCAGGCTAAGGGTGGGCCAGTCGTGGGCGCGGCGTCTGTGCTGTTTTGCACACTTGCCACGCCGCGCTGGACGTTTCAGCAGCAGCGGTCGCCCGTGCCGGAAGCGGACGGTGCCGGCGTCAGTCCCGCCGGGATTCCTGGCGCGCGGTGGGCCTTCGACGGGTGTCTGGCCCGGCTCGTACGGTACGATGCCGCGAGGGAGGCTCGCCGATGTTCGATTCCAGCATTCTGCTTCGATCGCTGCGCCACACCGTCGGACAGACCTGGGCCGTCCTGCCCGATCTGCTGCTGGCGGTGTTGCTGCTGCTCGTCGGCTGGCTGTTCGCCAGGGTGGCGCGCGCGGTGACGGTCCGGGTCCTCCGGCTGCTGCACGTCGAGCAGCTGGCCGAACGGTCGGGCATCGACGACTTCCTGGTGCGAGGCGGCGTGGAAGTCACGACCGTCACGCTGCTGGCCGGCACGGTCTACTGGCTGATCCTGGCCGCCGTGTTCGTCGTCCTGCTCGAGGCGCTCGGGCTGCAGACGGCGGACATCCTCCTTGCCCGGCTCGCGGCCTTCATCCCCAATCTGCTGCTGGCCATCGGCATCCTGGTCTTCGGATCGCTGCTCGCGCGGGTGGTCGGGGGACTGGTCTTCAGCTACCTGAGCAACATCGGCAGCGCCGCCGCGGAGCCGATCGGTGCGATGGCGCGCTATGCGCTGCTGGTGTTCGTGGTGTTCATGGCGGCGGAACAACTGGCGATCCAGACGACGGTGCTCCTGTCGGCGTTCCAGATTGCGTTTGCGGCCGTCTGCCTGGCGGCGGCGCTGGCGTTCGGCATCGGCGGGCGGGACTGGGCCGCACAGGTCATCTCGCGTTACACTCGCAAGTGACGGATGATCATCGACTGCCACACCCACCTGAACCACTATGAAGACGAGTCGGTGGAGGCTCTGCCGTTGTGCCTCGATCGGCTGCAGACCGCGATGCGTCGGAACCGGATAGACCAGGCCATCATCCTGACGTCGTACAAAGTCTCTCCCGGACGACCGTCAGCCCGCGCCGTCGCCGAGGCGACCCGGCACAACCCCAACCTCCACGTCGTCGCCGGCATCTCCTGGGAGACATTCTCGCAGGCGGACGTCGACGAGCTGCGCGACCTGCTGCAGGCGGGCGCCATCAAGGGGCTCAAGCTGTATCCCGGCTACGAGTCGTTCTACCCGGCCGACAAAAAGCTGGAGCCCGCCTACCGCCTGGCCGAAGAGTTCGACGTCCCGGTGATGATTCACTCCGGCGACACCTACGCGCCGACCGGCAGGGTCAAGTACTCGCATCCGCTGCATGTCGACGACGTTGCAGTGGATTTTCCCAGGGTGAAGTTCCTGATCTGCCACCTCGGCAATCCGTGGTTCCGCGACTGCATGGAAGTCGTCTACAAAAACGACAACGTCTACACCGACATGTCGGGCCTCACGCTCGGCGACTTCAGCGATCGCTTCGAGGCCTACATGCGCCAGCAACTGAAGGAAATGATCCTGTGGGGCGTGAATCCGAAGAAGGTGCTCTACGGCACCGACTGGCCGCTGGCGACGATGGAGTCCTATCGCCAGTTCATGGATGAGATGCCGATTTCGCCGCGGGACAAGCTCATGATGTTCCACCAGAACGCCGTCGAGCTGTTCAAGATCGACGTCACTCCGAAGCCGCTCGGGCTCGGCTCCTTCCTCAAGCGACTCTAGCCCTCCGGATCAGGTCCGCGACGCCGCCGCCTGGGTCGCGGGCCGCGGCAGCCACCACAGAAACGGCAGCCCCAACAGCGACGCCGCCGCCATCCACGAGAACGCCGCGCCGTAACCGAGCGTGCCCGTCAGTCGGCCGACGGCAAACGCCGACCACGATTCGCAGAGATTGGTCGCCGACATGGCGGCGCTCAGCTGGGTGGCGCCGAGCCGGGGGTCCGTCATGTCCATGAACAGCGCGTAGGACGCCGTGGTGAAGGCGCCGATCAGGACGTAAAAGACGACGAGCAGCCCGAGCGTGATCCAGGCGGCCGGCGTCGCGAGAGTGCCGAGCGTGACGATCGTCGCGGCGAGCAGCAGCAGCGCCAGCCCGGCGACCCGCCGCCGTTCGACACGATCGGCGAGCAGGCCGGCGATGGCGGCGCCCGCCATCATCGCCAGCACCGTCGGCAGGAACAGGAAGCCGCCGATGCGGCCCTGACTGAACCCGCGATCCAGCAGATAGGGGCCGACCAGCAGGCCGACGGCCTCGAAGCCGGCGCCGCCGACAGCAGCGAATCCGAGAAGCAGCCAGGTACTGCGGCGCGTCAGGACCTCACGGAGGGCGGACTGGAAGTCGCGGCGTCGATCGGCGAGCGTTTCACCCGCCCGCCGCAACGGCGCTTCTTCGCCGAGCAGCGCCAGGACGGCCAGCGATACCCATATCGCGCCGACCAGCAGGAGGAGGGTCGTGCGGGGGCCGACCCGGACATCGAGCAGCAGAGCGCCGCCGCCGAAGATCGCCCGTCCGGCCAGCATCCCCGCCTGCATCCAGCCGTTGATCGATCCGCGCTCTTCGGGGCTGACAATCGACAGCGCGTAGGCGTCCACCGCCACGTCCTGGGTCGCGGCCGAGATCGCATGCAGCAGGAGCAGGGCGGCGACCGCCACGTACTCCGTTCGCCAGTCGAGCCAGACGGTCGCGAGCAGGAACAGACCCATCAGGATCTGGCAGGCGGCAATCCACGAGCGGAGACCCCAACGCGGCGTCCGGAGGATGTCGATGAAGGGGGCGCCGAGAAACTTCAGTGCCCACGGCAGCACCAGCGCGCCGAGGAGCGCGGTGATGGCGCCGACGTCTACCCCGGCGGCGCGCAACCGGGTCGGCAGCGCCCACCACAGGAAGCCGATGGGTGCGCCCTCGCTGAAATAGAGCGACGCAAACAGCAGGCGGTGCCGCAGCGTCCGGGTCACACCTCGCGGGCGCCGCCCCCGGCGGTGTAATGAAGCTTGTAGAGATCGGCCCGCCGATTCTCCCAGTTCAGGACGGTGCCCTTCCAGCGCTGCCGCCGCAGCAACTCGAGGTCCAGCTCGGCGAAGATGACCGTCTCGATGTTCGCCTGACATTCCGCCGCGATGCCGTCACGGGCGAAGTAGAAGTCCGACGGCGTCAGGATCGCCGACTGGGCGTAATGGATGTCGGCGTGCTCGACCTCCGGCAGGTTGCCAACGCAGCCGGCCAGGACGACATAGACGGGGTTCTCGATGCAGCGGGCCTGGGCGCAGTATCTGACGCGGAGGTAGTCGTGGCGCTCGTCGGTGTTGATCGGCGCGAACAGGATCTGCGCCCCCTGGTCGAACGCCATCCGTCCCAGCTCCGGAAACTCGATGTCGTAGCCAATCAGGATGGCGATGCGTCCGCGATCGGTGTCGAATGTCCGCAGCGCGTCGCCCGGCTGGACGCCCCACCAGCGGCGCTCGTGCGGTGTGATGTGGAGCTTCCGCTGCTTGGCAATCGAGCCGTCGCGGTGAAAGAGGTAGGCGGTGTTGTAGAGGTGGTCCCCGTCGAGCTCGAACTGGCTGCCGCCGACGATGTTGAGGTGATACTTGATCGCCAGGCCGCTCATCAGGTCGAGATACTGCCCGGTGAAGGCGGCCAGCTTGCGCGCCGATTGGCCCGGCCGCTCGGCCTGGATGGTGGACAGCAGCTGCGTCGTGAAGAGCTCGGGGAACAGCAGGAAGTCGGACTTGTAGTCCGACGCCACGTCGACGAAGAACTCGCACTGGTTGGCGAAGTCGTCGAAGCCGGCAATGCTCCGGAGTTGGTACTGCACGGCCGACAGCCGGACGGGACTGACCGGCCGCATCAGCTGCCGCCGCTGCGGCGCGACGTAGTCGAAGTTGCTCCATTCGAGGTAGGTCGCGTAGCCGCGCGATTCGGTGTCGGAGGGAAAGTAGTCGGGGATCAGGCCCTTGAGTACGAACCCGTTCGACAGCTGCGGGGTGAGCACCGGGTCGATGAGCACCTTGCTGATCACGCGGTCGACGTATTCGGTCGCCGACAGGGTGTCGGCGTGGGGGCCGTAGCCGGCGATGCGTCCGCCAATCATGATCCCCTTGAGGTTCTTGTCGCGGGCCAGCTGCTTGCGCCCCTGGTAGAGCCGCCGCGACAGCTTGAGGCCGCGGAACTCGGGATCGACCATGATTTCGATCCCGTAGAGCATGTCGCCGTGGGGGTCGTGATTGCGGATGAAGCCGTTGTCGGTGCTGAGCTTCCAGTCGTGCCAGTCGGCCTGGCTGGCGGAGTCCACGATCAGGCTGCTGGCGGAGCCCGCCAGCCGGCCGTCGACTTCGATACAGAGCTGTCCCTCAGGAAAGATCGCGAGCTGACTGGCGATTTGCTCACGGGCCCACGGCCGCATGCCCGGAAAACATCTGAGCTGCATCGCCACGAGCGCGTCGAAATCGTCGAGGGTCAGCGGGCGCTGGCGCAGGCGGGAATCGAACTGGCGCTCGGGTACCTCGTCCATGACCCGGATGATACCCCGGGGACGGTAGGCCCTCCCCCGCTGTCGATCCCGCCGATTGCCGTTCGTCTAGATGATGAAATCCGGCAGCGTGCCGGACGCGAAGCCAGGAGGAGTCCGAATGCCCAAGGAGCAGCAGCAGATGACGCACTACCTGATCAGCCTGTATCAGCCAGACGGTCCCGCCCCCCCGCCGGAGGCGCTGGCGCCCATCATGCGCGACATCGCCGCCCTCGTCGAGGACGTCAAGAGCGCGGGGGCCTGGGTGTTCAACCGGGGCCTCTGCCCCCCGAGCACGGCCACCGTGCTGCGGCCAGCCGGTTCGGAGGTGCTGATGACGGATGGGCCCTTCGCCGAAGGGAAGGAGCACATCGGCGGCTTCCTGATTGTGCAGTCGCCCGATCTCGACGCGGTGCTGGAGTGGGGCCGGAGATTCGCGCGGGCGACGGGCCTCCCGGTCGAGGTCCGGCCGTTCCAGAGCGACAGGCAGGGCTGACCGCACGTGGCGATGCCTGACCCGTTACCGATCGCACACATATTCCGCGAGGAGCACGGCCGGGCGGTGGCCGTCCTGGTCCGGGCCTTCGGTGACATCGACCTCGCCGAAGATGCGGTCCAGGAGGCCTTCGCCATCGCGGTGCAGCGCTGGCCGGAGGAGGGACTGCCGCCAAGCCCGGCTGGCTGGATCATCACCTCGGCCCGCAACCGGGCCATCGATCGGTTGCGGCGGGAGCGGTCGCGGGAGGAACGGGAGGCGCAGTCCGCCGCGCTGTACTCCGGCGGTCGGGTGGACCCGGTAGACGTCGAGGAGGAGCCCGTGAGCGACGACCGATTGCGGCTCCTCTTCACCTGCTGCCATCCATCACTGGCCCGAGCCGCGCAGGTTGCCCTGACGCTCCGCCTCCTCGGAGGCCTGACCACCGCCGAGATCGCCCGGGCGTTCGTCGTGCCGGAGTCGACGATGGCGCAGCGGCTGGTGCGGGCAAAGGGGAAGATTCG
>JBDTOB010000078.1:0-9120 GCA_039933435.1 Acidobacteriota bacterium
GCCGCGCCGGATCCGCCCCGGCCCCGACACGACTCTACCGGGTGGTCGAGCAGCATGATGGACGCGAGGTCGTCCGCTACACCAACGTCCCTCCGACCGCCGCGGGCTCCGGCACCTAGACACGTTCGACAACGCGTGCAGCGCGGTCGCTGCCGTGACGCCCCCCACCGCAACCCGCTATAGAGGAAGCAGGTCACCATCGGAACGCTCCCGGGGGAGCGCGGATGCCCGACCTTCGACAATGATGTGTAGAATCAGCTGCGCATGTTGTCTCCGCGGCTTGCCCGGACGAACTGGATGAAGAAAGAGCTCGCGACGTTCCTGCTGCTCCTCGTGCTCTGCGCCGTCGTCACGGCCATCAACCCGCGCTTCCTGTCACCGGCCAATCTGCAGAACACGGCGCGTCTGATCGGGGCATTCGGCATCTTTAGTCTGGGACTGGGGCTGGTGATCATCACCGGCGGTATCGATCTCTCTGTGGGATCGGTTCTGGCCCTGCTCGGCGTTCTGCTCTCGATGATGCTGACCGCCGGCTGGCCGTGGCCCGCGGCGGTGCTGCTCACGATCGCGCTCGGCGCGCTCCTCGGCGTGTGCCATGGACTGCTCATCACCCGACTCGGTCTACAACCGTTTATCGTCACTCTCTGCGGTCTGCTGCTCTACCGCGGGCTGGCGCGGTTCATCGCCAGCGACGAGACCAAGGGCTTCGGCGATGCCGCCGGCTTCCAGACGCTGCAGCGGCTGGCAACCGGCAGCGTCGGCCACGTGCCGGCGCCGTTCATCGCGCTGGTCGTCGCCAGCGTGGTGATGTGGGTGGTGCTCCATCGATCCGTCTATGGGCGCCATGCGTTTGCCACTGGCCGCAACGAACTGGCCGCGCGCTACTCGGGCGTCCGGGTCCAGCGTGTCGTCATCTCGGCCTACGTGATTCTGGGAGCTCTCACCGGCCTTTCGGCTATCATCTTCGCCTTCTACACGAACTCGGTGTCGCCATCGTCCCACGGGACTTTCTTCGAGCTCTACGGCATCGCCGCGGCGGTGCTCGGCGGCTGCAGCCTGCGCGGCGGCGAAGGCTCAGTCGTCGGCATCCTGCTCGGCGCGACGCTCTTGCAGGTGCTGCAGAATCTCGTCAATCTGCTGGGCATTCCGAGCTCACTCAACTTCGCCGTCATGGGCGGCGTCATTCTCGTCGGCGTGGTGGGCGATCGGGTCCTCCAGCGCCGCGCTGCGCGTGTCGCCGCCGTCTAGCGGCACTGGAGAGTCGAATGATTCGAAACACTGCTGTTGTGCTGGTCTGTATCTCGACGGTCGTCCTGGCGGCGTGCGGCCGGCCACAACCAGCTACACACCGGCTGGCATTCATCACCAACAACGCGGCCGACTTCTGGACCATCGCGCGCAAGGGCGTGGACAAGGCCGCGGCAGAATTGCCGGACGTCACCGTCGAGTTTCGCCTCGGTGACGGCACCGCGGCCGAGCAGAAGCGAATCGTCGACGATTTGCTGGCCGCGGGCGTCGAGGGCATCGCCATCAGCCCAGTCGACCCGGCCAATCAGACATCGATGCTGAACGAGGCCGCCTCGAAGGCGGTGGTCTTCACTCACGACAGCGACGCGCCCGCCTCAAAGCGGGAGTGCTACGTCGGCACGGACAATGTCGCCGCCGGCCGTCAAGCCGGCGAACTGATCAAGAGCGCCCTGCCCCAGGGCGGCAAGATTGCGCTCTTTGTCGGCAAGCTCGACGCCCGCAACGCGCAGGAGCGGCTCCAGGGGATCAAGGAAGCGATCGCCGGGACGAGGATCGAGATACTCGATGTCCGCACGGACGATACCGACCAGGTTCGGGCCAAGGCCAACGTCGCGGAGATGCTCGTGGCCCATGCGGACGTCGCCGGACTGGTCGGCCTCTGGAGTTACAACGGTCCCGCCATCCTCAACGCGGTTCGCGATGCCGGCAAGACTGGCAAAGTACAGATCGTCGCCTTCGACGAAGACGATGAGACTCTGACGGGCGTGAAGGCCGGGGCCATCGCCGGCACCGTCGTGCAGCAGCCCTACGAGTTCGGCCACCAGGCGATCACGTTGCTCGCGAAGGCCGTCAAGGGCGACCGGTCGGGCATACCGGCGAGCCACCAGGTGTTCATCCCGACGATGGTCATCCGTCAGGACAACGTCGACGACTTCCGGGCGAAGCTCACCCAGCTGCGCGGCCGCTGACATGCCCCGACCCGACGGCATCGGCGCGCCGGTCGTTCAGCTTCGGAATATCCACAAGCGCTTTCCGGGCGTGCATGCGCTGCGCGGCGTCAAGCTCGACGTCCACAGCGGCGAAGTCGTCGCCCTGCTCGGCGAGAATGGCGCCGGCAAGTCTACCCTCATGAAGATCGTCGGAGGGGTCGAGCAGCCCGACTCTGGGGAAGTGCGGATCGACGGCGTGCCGACGGTACTCCCCGACGTCCAGGCGGCGGCCGCCCACGGGATTGCGTTCATCCATCAGGAACTGAACCTGCTCGACAACCTCGACGTCGCCGGCAACGTCCTGCTCGGGCGCGAGCCGACGTGGAGCATCCTCCGCCTCGTCGATCGGCAGAAGATGCGCGACGCGGTCCGGCCCTATCTCGCGCAGCTCGGCCTGGAGGTGTCGCCCGACACGCCGGTGGCGGCGTTGTCCATCGCCCAGCAGCAGCTGGTCGAGATCGCCAAGGCCCTGTCTCTCGATGCCCGCGTGCTGGTCATGGACGAGCCAACCTCGAGTCTGACGCTCGCCGAAACCTCGCGGCTGCATGCCGTCGTCACGGCGCTGCGCGATCGCGGCGTCGCCATCATCTACATCACGCACCGGCTTGGTGAAGTGCGGGCGATCGCCGACCGCGCCGTCGTGCTGCGCGACGGTGCGAACGCAGGCGGGCTCGGGCGCGAGGAGCTGACGCACGACGCCATGATCCGGCTGATGGTCGGGCGCGACCTCGACGTCGCCTCCCGCCCGCCCCATGTCCAGGAGTGGCGCGACCGGTTCAGGGTCGAGGCACTGCGGACGCAGCGGTATCCGAAACAGGCCGTATCGTTCACCGTGGGCCGCGGCGAAATTCTGGGCATGGCCGGCCTTGTCGGCGCCGGCCGCTCCGAAATCGCGCAGGCGATCTTCGGCGTCGACCGCCCCCTTGCCGGGCGGCTGGTGCTGGACGACGAACCGCTGACGATAGCCGGCCCGACGGACGCAGTCCGCCAGGGTGTGTTCCTGGTCCCTGAGGACCGGCGGTCATCCGGCCTGATGGTCGACTGTTCGATTCGGGAAAACGTCTCGTTGCCGGCCCTCGACCGCTATGCAAGGTATGGTCTGGTCTCAGGCAGCTGGGAGTGCGTCTACGCCGCTACGATCTGCCGGCAACTGCAGGTCAAGGCGCCATCGATCGAGGTCAAGGCCGCCACGCTCAGCGGCGGCAACCAGCAGAAGGTCGTTCTCGGCAAGTGGCTGGCCCTCGATCCCAAAGTCCTGATCGTCGACGAGCCGACGCGCGGAATCGACGTCGGTGCCAAGGCGGAACTCTACAGGCTGCTGCGCGGCCTGGCCGGCGACGGGTTGTCGATCCTGATGATCAGCAGCGACATGGAAGAGATTCTTCAGCTCAGCGATCGCGTCGCCGTGATGCACGAGGGGCGCCTGGCCGGCGTCCTCGAGCGGGCGGCCTGCACCGAGGCGCGGATCATGACACTCGCCGTGGGCCAGCCGCCGACGGCCGAAGGGACGGCGCGGATGTGATCCAGCTCGGCGTTATCGCCGCTTCTCGTGCCAGGCCCAGGCGTGGCGTACGATCGTCTCCAGCTCCGCGTAGCGGCTCGTCCAGCCAAGCACCTCGCGCGCCCGCGCGGGCGCCGCGATGAGCGCCGGCGGGTCGCCAGGGCGCCGCAGCGCTTCGATCGCGGGCACCTCCCGGCCGCTGACGCGGGCCACCATGTCCACGACCTCCCGTACCGAGTGCCCCCGGCCGGTTCCCAGATTGATTGCCTGGCTCGGGGTCCCGGCGGCGAGTCGCTCGAGCGCGCGCAGATGGCCGTCCGCCAGGTCCATCACGTGAATGTAGTCGCGGACGGCGGTGCCGTCCGCTGTGGAGTAGTCGGTGCCGAAGATCCTGACCGGGGGCCGAAGGCCCTGCGCCGCGCCAATGACGAGCGGAATGAGGTGCGATTCCGGGTCGTGGTCCTCCCCGATCTCGCTCTCCGGATCGGCACCGGCCGCATTGAAATACCGCAGCGCGATCCAGCGTAGCCCGTAGGCCTCGCCGTGCCAGCGCAACAGCTTCTCGACCATCAGCTTCGATTCGCCGTAGGGATTGACGGGCGTCTGTGGATGCGTCTCGTCGATCGGGACGCGGAGAGGGTTCCCGTAGGTCGCGCACGTCGACGAGAACACGATGGTGCCGACGCCAGACTGGCGCATGGCATCGAGCAGATTCAATGTCGCCACGGTGTTGTTGCGGAAGTACTTCGCCGGGTTGGTCATCGACTCGCCGACCAGCGCACTGGCGGCAAAGTGCACGACCGCGTCGAACGCATGGTCGGCGAAGAGCCGCGCCAGTCGGCCCGGATCGGAGAGCGTGCCGCGCTCGAACGCTCCCCACTTGACCGCCCACTCGTGTCCCTGGCTCAAGTCGTCGAAGACGACGGCGTGATGTCCTGCCGAAGTGAGGAGCTTGGCCGTGTGGCTGCCGATGTAGCCCGCTCCACCGGTGATCAGAATGCGCACGTGCAGGACTCCTTTGAAAGTAGATGATCACCGCCGGTCGAGAGCAACCGCTCCGACGCGAGCCGCACCCGGCGAGCTGCCGTGGAAGACGTGGCCGCCGCGTCCGCTCTCGGCCGCGTAGCGAGTTGCGATGGCGCGGACGACATCGCCAGACGTTCGGTCGCCGAGCACCGCCACAGTCCCGCCGCTGCCGCCGCCGGTGATCTTTGCGCCATAAATGCCTGCCGCGGCACCGGCTTCCCGGGCCAGCGCGACGAGTCGGTCCGTTCCCTCGGAACCCAACCCGCAGGCTGAATAACTGGCGTGCGACTCGTACATCAACGCACCCATCCGGCGCGCGTCCGGCGCAGGCGGCGCCGCGCGCAAGTGCCGCGCCCACTCGCTGACCCTTTCGTGCTCCAGGACCGGGTGCGTCGTTGGCGAGCGCACGGCGTAGCGGCGGGCCGGATCGACGCGGGTCACGGCATCTGTCGTCCCGCCGTAGGCGGCGAGAAAGCCCTGCCCCTCGATCAACACCGGGATCTCGGGGCGGAACTGCCGGAACACCTCGGACCCGACGTTGGCCAGATAGCCGTGCCACCGCGGGTCGTCCATGCGCACATGTCCGTCGCGGTCCCCGGGGCCGGCCGTCAAACCGGCGAGGTCGGCGAGGATGCGATATCCCATGAAGGCGCCGACTCTCACCGCGCCGTAGTCAGCGCCGGTCACGGCATGGCGAATGCCTGAGTCGATTCCCCACAGCCTCAGGCTCTCCGGCAACGGCAGCGTTCCCTGGAACTCCGCCGGCTGGCACAGCAGCTCGATGAGGCAGTCGGCTTCACCCAGGATCGAGGTCATCTGGTCCATGATGCCGCACGGCGCACCGACGATCAGATTCTCGGCCTGCTGGCAGCGGACCGCCCGCGTTCTCGGATCGATCTGAAGGGCCCACGCGGCGATCACCGCCTCCAGCGTCGCTGCCTCGATCGCCGCCGACGAGCTCACGCCTTTCCCTTCGGGGATATCAGACTCGATCAGCACATCGGCGCCACGCTCGAACCTGGCGCCGTCCTCGCGCGCCAGCACGTGGAACACGCCGGCGACGTAAGCGGCCCAGTGGCGGGAGGGATCCGCGGCGAACCAGCGCCGCACCTCGTCGTAGCTGCGGTGGGGATCGGCGACGAGGTCCAGGGGCACAGCACAGCGGCGCTCGGCACCCGCTGGTCCGATCGAGGCAATCGAGAGCCGCCGCTCGGAGTGCCGGCGGAGCGCCACTCGCGTCGCTTCGCGAATCGGCCATTGCAGCACCAGGGCGCCGGAATAATCGGCAATCCCGCCCATCACATCGAGACGGCCTGGAGCCCGCGTCAGGAAGACTGGTTCGTCGGCGTCGTCGGTGGCCGTGGACGCCCAGATGCCGGCATCGACGCGCGCGGCTACGGCCGCGGCGAATGGCTCGAGATCGGGGACGCCGGCCGGCAGCGGCGATGTCGGGCGAAGGGGTCGGGTCACACGAGGAGACCGCGGCGCGCCAGCGCCCGATCGAGGTGTGGGGCTATCAGCGACCGAAGCGCCTGGTTCGCATAGCCGACCCAGGTCACATCGGCGGTCACATCGAGCGGCGCGTCGAGGAGGCGGCCGCGTTCGTCGGTGACGATCACACCGAGCTCCCGGGCGATCAACTCCGTGCAGAGATCGTACGGATGACAGCAGAGGGCGGCGCCGCCCGCACGGCGTCGCTCGAACAACGGTCTCAAGTCGGCGACGAATCGATCGTGACCAGCCATCAATTCGTAGAGCTGTCCGCCGGTTGAGATGTACTGATCTTCGAAGGTCTGCGCCTTGCCGGGCACGGGTGGTCCGAGGATGGCGGCGACGAGCTCGTCGTCTATTGCGGCCAGTTCCGCTCGGCTGCCGGGAAAGAAGCGGGCGATCATCGCGAACCCGTGGGCGATCGTCGTCGCGCTCGACGGGGTCAGGTCGAGTCGGCGGGTCTCACCGGAGAGCCGGTTGAAACGCACGGCCGACGCGCCCTGTCCGCGCTCGGCCCAGAGCTCGTCGCAGAGGTGCTGCTTGACCAGCGGAATCTCGGTCTGCACCGCCAGCTCGATGTCCGCAAGAGTCCGGGGGCCGGGGCCCGCGGCTACGCCGGTGAGGATCCAGGCAGAGCGTTTTTGATACATCAACCCGCGGGTGCCATCGATCGGGTCGACGACGATGACCCACCGGACGGCGCCGGGATCGGCCCCGACAGGGGTGACGACCTCGCCCCCGGGCAACCCCTCGGCGACCAGCAGGACTGGCGCGTCGGTGGTGGCGATGGTCCGGCCAATCTCTTCGACCAGGAGCTCTTCGGCGACGGAATCGACGGCGTAGATGGTGTCCCCTTCGTCTTCGCGCGCCACGCCGGACAGCGCCGCGACCGCCGCGGTCTCGCAGGCGCGCACCACGTCGTCTCGGATCCGGCGATGAAGCGCCTGGATGGGTGCGAGCAGCGGATGGGGAGGAGTGGCCATCATCGCCTATCGGATCGTCGAACGGTAGTGCGCGCCGCCGGCGGCGCGGAGCTCCGCCGCCTTCTCTTCGGGAGAGGTGTCGCTCAGGAAGTTGCCGCCGCCAATCTCTGGGCCGGCGAGATATTTCAGCAGGTTCGGCCGCCGCAGCGGCGGGTGAAACTCGATGTGAAAGTGGAAGCCGCTTGTGTCCCCCTTGACGGGCGCCTGGTGGAGCGCCATCACGTACGGAAACGGCATCTGCCAGAGGTTGTCGAAGCGGATCAGGACGTCGCGGATCACCGCCGCCAGGTCCCGCCGTTCGTCGTCTCGCAAGCCATCGATGGTGGCCACGGGCCGGAGCGGCGCGACGTAGGTTTCGTAGGCGTAGCGGGCAAAGTATGGGACGAAGGCGATGGCGCTGCCGTGCTCGGCGATGATCCGCCGGCCGTCCTGCCGCTCGGACGCGATGACGTCGGCCAGCAGGCTGCGACCCGCGCGCTCGATGTGTTGGCGGCCGGCGGCGAGCTCCGTCTCGATGTACTTGAAGGTGAAGTTGGTCGCGTAGATCTGGCAGTGCGGGTGCGGATTGCTGACGCCGACCACTTCGCCCTTGTTCTCGAAGATCAGCACGAACTCCACGTCAGGGTGGACCGCGAGTTCGCGCATCTGCCGTTGCCAGGTCGCCAGCAGACTGTCAACTCCGTCGACATCCAGTTCGGCCAGCGTGACGTCGTGCCGCGGGCTGTAGCACACGACCCGCGCCACGCCTGTTGCCGGCCGGCTCCGGTAGATGCCGGCCGGCGGCGGCAGTTCGCGCGGCGCCGCGACGCCGACGCATGGATGGTCGAAGACGAAAGTGCCCGTGTAGGCGGGGTTGGTCGCACCGCTCACCCGGGCGTTGCCGGGACAGAGATAGCAGCCGGCATCGTAGGCGGGGGGCCTGGGCGGCTGGCCCGTCACCTCGGCGCCCGACCACGGCCGGGACTGCCGATGTGCCGCGACGATGACCCACTCCTCGCGGAGGGGGTGCCAGCGCTCCTCCCATGACGCCATGAGTTACCGGGCGCGCAGCATCAGCACGACGATGCCGTGCTTGGGAACGGTGTAACTGAAGTCCGGACCCACGCCGGTGAGCGTCGATGAGATCGGGACCACGCGATCGGGAAGGTCGATGGTGTTGGTCTCCTGCGGATCGGCCGCCAGCGTCAGCGCCGTCGCCGTTGGCGCCACGCCCCGCGGGCCCTGCAGCTCGAGCTGGATCTGCGTATCGGTGTCACCCGGGTTGACCAGCTTGACGTAAATCGAGCCTGCCTTGCTGTCGCGCGTGACCGAGACGAGAACGTCCGTGTCGGCGGCCGTCGCCTGCAAAATCTCGTCGCCCAGATGCGTGCTGAAGAGCTTAATCGCGTGGTAGCTCGGCGATCCGTAGACCCGGAGCGCGTCGTACCCGATCAGGTTCGGGCGCCACTGCCGGGCGCCGGGATTGACGTTGACCAGCAGCGGCGCGTAGCAGTTCATCACCACGATGTCGGCGTTCTTCTCCATCGCCGTCATCAGCGCCGCGTCGCCGATGGCGGCGCGCATGTTCGGTGTGGGCGCCTCGGTTCTCGACCGGGAATTCCACGGTTCGAAGGGCGTTTCATACGCCCCCCATTCTCCGACGAAGATTTTCGGGCCCTTGCGGTCGTAGGTATCGTAGTGCCCGGCCATCTTCAGGAACGACTCGACCGTCCGGTAGTAGTGCTCGTCGACGACATCCGGGGTGACGCTGTGGACCCGTTTGCCGACCGGCTGCTCGAACCCCACCGTCGAGATGACCTGCAGGTGCGGATACCGCGCCTTGATGGCGGCGTTGAACTGCACGAAGCGTTGATCGTAGGACCCTGACTTGTCGAAGAAGTCT
>JBDTOB010000079.1:0-8991 GCA_039933435.1 Acidobacteriota bacterium
CCGTGCGCCGCACCCCGCCCCGGCGTCCATGACGCCCCGCCAGGCACCCCGACCCCGGTCGGCGCACCCTGAACTCGATCCTGAACCCCGAACGCAGAACCCGAACGTAGAACCCGAACGTAGCACCCCGAACCTTGAACCCCGAACCTGAACCTCGAACCTGAACCCCGAACCTGAACCCCGAACTCGAACCCCGAACCTGAACCCCGAACCTGAACCCCGAACCTTGAACCTTGAACCCGGAACCCGGAACCTGAACCCCGAACCTTGAACCCGGAACCCGGAACCCCGAACCTGTTCGTTACTTGAACAACTCATGGCTGCCGCTCACCGGCAGCGTCACCCGGAAGCGGGTCCCGCCGCTGGCCGGCGCGCTGACGTCGATGCGGCCGTCGTGGGCGTCGACAATCTTGCGGACGATGGCCAGCCCGAGGCCCGAGCCCTGCGGCTTGGTCGTGAAGAACGGGCTGAAAATCCGATCGATGACGTCCGCCGGAATTCCCGGGCCGTCGTCGGTCACCTCGACCTGGATCATCGGCACCGCCGGGACGTCGGCGGCCGCGCCTTCCTCGTCCGTGGCGAGCTGCTCGGCGCTCAGCCGGACCGTGCCGGCGCCGCCGAGCGCCTCGAAGGCGTTGCTCAGCAGGTTGGTGAAAATCTGCCGCAGCTGGTGCGGGTCCCCCTGGATCGGCGACAGGTCTTCCGGCAATTCCAGGCTGAGGCGCACCTGGCCGCGCGGCACGTGGCTCTCGGCCATCGAGACCGCGTCGCGGACGACGTCGGCGAGCGAGACGCGCTCCACCTGCAGCCGGATCGGCCGGACGAAGTCGAGCACCTCGACGACGATGGCGTTGGCCATCTTCGCTTCCTTGATGATGTCGCTGAGGATCGTCTGCGCGTCTTCGGACTCCGGCAGCTGGCGCTTGAGGACTCCTGCCATCACCTCGATGCCGGCGAGCGGGTTCTTGACTTCGTGGGCGATGGCGGCGGCCATTTCGCCGAGGGCGGCCAGCCGATCGCGCAGCCGTTCGCGCTCCTCCAGCTGCTCGACGCGGGTGAGATCCTTGAAGAACAGCGCCGCACCGGTGAGCCGTCCGCGCTTGTCGATGACTTTCGAGAGCGTGTAGCCGATGACCTTCCCGGTCGCCTTGAGCCGGAGCTCGGCGCGGTTGGGGAGGTGCGACAGCTCGAACATGCCGGTGAGGATGCGGGTAACGTCCGGCACCTCGCGGAGCACCTCACCGAAGGGGCGGCCGATGTCCTCCGGGCGCGGCGTCAGGCCGAGGATGCGGTAGGCGACCTCGTTCATGACCGCGACGCTGCCGTCCCGGGTCACGGCCAGCACGCCGTTGCGAAGATTCCAGACCAGATCGTGGTAGAAGCCTTCCGGCATGCCGGCGGCGCGACCCGCCGATGCCGGGGCGCCGGCGGCCCGTCGGGCGGCCGTCGCAGCTGGGGCCGGCCTCGGCCGGGCGGTGGATTTTCTGGTCGGCATGATGGCTGGAGGCGCAACGGTGCGGCCGGATCCCGCGGCCCCCTTGTCGGGCTCGCAAACTCGATACGCCTGAAGGCTGTCCATCAGTCTCGTCGGGAAACCCGGGGTCGACGCGACCGCCGGGGACGCCGTCTCGAGCGACAGTTCCGAGGGGGCAAATGATGTGCCCCGTATCGGGGCCATGCAGAGGACGAGTTTTCTAGGAAAACCGCAGGGTTCTGGTCGAAGCTGGGCGGGAGTCTATTACAGAACTGTACACAAATTACAGTTTTGTGCTGTGCAGCTCTTCCCACTGGTGCATGAGGTCACCGATTTCCCACAGCAGCGCCTGGTGGCGGTCGATGATTGGTTTGGCCGTTTCGTGATTGTCGTAGAACCCCTCTGAGGCCATCGTCGCCTCGAGGTCGCGCACCGCCTCCTCGCGCTGGGCGATGCGCCCTTCGAGGTCGGTGATCCGCCGCTGGCGGGCGTCCGCGGCCTTCTTGAGCCGCCTGGCGTCGGCATCCTGCTGTTTGCGGGCCTCGTAGGAGGGGGCCGGGGGGGCGTTCTCGCCGACCGCCACGGCGGCGCGGCTGTCGGTCCGGGCCGGCTGGGGCGCGGCGGCCCGGACGGCCTTCGCCGGTTTGTGTTCCGTGGCGGCGCCGCGGGCGCGCGGGGACGCGGCCGGGGCGGCCTGGGGGGCCTCCTGCTGCCGGCGGCTCCACAGGAACTCCTCGTAGGTGCCCGGATACGGGAGCGCTTCGCCGCCGCCGATGTGAATCACCTTGGTCGCCAGCTTGTCGACGAAGTAGCGGTCGTGCGAGACGAAGATCAGCGTGCCGCCGAAATCCTCGAGCGCGTCGAGCAGCACGTCCTTCGAGTCGAGATCGAGATGGTTGGTCGGCTCGTCGAGCAGCAGCGTGTTCGACGGCCGCAGCAGCATCCGCGCCACCGCGAGCCGGGTGCGCTCGCCGCCCGACAGCACCCGCACCGGCTTCTCGATGTCGTCTCCCGAGAACAGGAAGCCGCCGAGGATGTTGCGGATGCTCGGCACCATGTGCATCGGGGCATCGCCGGCGAGGGTCTGGTAGATGTTGCGGGTGGGGTCGAGCCTGGTGGCCTCGTCCTGCGCGAAGTACTGCATCACCACCTGATGCCCCTCGGTGCGTATGCCGTCGTCCGGCGCCTCGACTCCCGAGAGCATGCGCATCAGCGTCGACTTGCCGGCGCCGTTGGGGCCGATGAGGGCGATGCGGTCGCCGCGCTCGATGAGGACGTTGACGCCGCCGAACACCACCCGATCGCCGTAGGCCTTGCGGACGCCGCGCAGGTCGAGGACGGTGCGGCCGCTCTTGGCGCATGGCGGGAACGAGAAGTGGACGCGCTTGCGCTCCGGCGGAATCTCGATCGGGACGATCTTGTCCCGCATCTTGATCCGGCTCTGGACCTGCGACGCTTTGGTTGCGGTGTAGCGGAAACGGTTGATGAAGGCGTCCATCCGCGCCAGTTCGTCGTCCTGATCGCGCTTCTGCTGGCGCAGCCGCTCCATCCGGGCTTCGCGCTCGACCAGGTAGTCGCTGTAGTTGCCCGGGTAGTCGGTGAGCCGCCGCATGCCGATGTCGGTGATGCGGGTGACGACGGCGTCGAGGAAGAAGCGGTCGTGCGAGACCAGGATGACGGCGTGCGGGTAGCCCGAGAGATATTCCTCGAGCCAGTTGCGGGCGTCGAGGTCGAGATGGTTGGTCGGCTCGTCGAGCAGCAGCAGCCCGGGGCGGCCGAGCAGCAGCTTGGCGAGCGCGATGCGCATCTGCCAGCCGCCGGAAAACGTTTCGCTCGGCTTGTCGAGATCGTCGGGCGTGAAGCCGAGGCCGCGCAGCACGGTCGTGATCTTGAGGTCGATGCTGTAGCCTTCGAGGCGGCGGAAGTCCTCCTGCAGGTCGCTGTAGCGCGACAGCATCGCGGCGTGCTCCGACTCCGGTAGGTGGTCGTCGCCGAGGCGCTCTTCGAGCGACTGGATCTCGGCGCGCATGTCGAGCAGCGGCTTGAACGCCAGCCCGGCTTCCTCGAGCAGCGTGCGGCCGCTGTGGGTGAGACCGTCCTGGGGAAGGTAGCCGACCGTCAGGCCTGACGGCTTGGTGACCTGGCCGCTGTCCGGCTCCTCGAGCCCGGCCAGCATCTTGAGCAGGGTGGTCTTGCCGGCACCGTTCGGGCCGCTCAGGCCGACCCGCTCGCGGTCGTCGATCTGCCAGCTGACGGCGTCGAGCAGGACGCGGTCGCCGAACGTCTTGGTGAGGGCGGACAGCTGGATCATGCAGGAGGAGGCGCATGCGCCCCTGGGATCAGGTGGAAACGTGCAATTTTAGCATGACCCGACCGCCCTGCTCTCCGATCCGGCGACGCTCAGCTCCAGACAACCTTGCACATGTTCCTGTCCTTTGTCCTGTCTGCGCCGTGCTGCCATTCCGGCAACTTCCGGCTGCCAAAGCAGCTATGACTCTTTATGACAAGAGAGTATATAGCGTTCTTGTAGCGCTGTCAAGCGCTACTCCCCGAGCGCCTTGGCGGCCACCGCCAGCACCCGCGGAATCCGGAACGGCTTGGTCAGGTAGCCGGAGACACCGAGATTGACCGCCTCGATGGCGCTGGCTTCGGTCGAAAACCCGGTGATGATGATGACCGGAATGTCGGCCTTCAGCCGGCGCGCCTCCCGGATCACGGCCAGGCCGTCGACGCCCGGCATTTTCAGGTCGGTGATCAGCAGGTCGTAGGGGATGATCCGGAGCCGCTCGAGCGCGGCGCGGCCATCGGGCGCCAGATCCACGTCGTACTCGGCCAGCGCCAGCGTCTTCGACAGCAGTTCCCTGATCGACGCCTCGTCGTCCACCACCAGCACCCGCGCCCGTCCCGCCGGGGGCGTCGCGGTCCGCGGTCCGGTGGTGCTGCGCGCGCTGCGCGGCCGCTGGCTTTCGAGCCAGGCGTCGATGTCCCGTTTTCTGAAGCGCCACTGGCGCCCCACCCGGACCGCCGGAATCTTGCCCGCCTTGATGAGGCGATAGACCGTGCGCAGGTTGACCTGGAGATAGTCGAGTACCTCTTCGGTCGTCAGGAAGCTCTCGTCCATCATGATCGAGCGTACTTTACCAGACTCTGGCGCTATCCCGGTCGGCTCGTTTTACGCCTGCCCCGTCCCGGCGCCTTCGCACGCGCCTTTGCGGCCGGCGCCGCCTCCGGCGAAGGGGCGTCGAGGGTCTCGGCGTCGACCAGGGGCGCGGCGGGCAGATTGATGGTGAATTCGGCGCCGCCACCCGGGCGGTTGGCGGCCTGGATGGTGCCGCCGTGCTCCTGGATGATGCCGTAGGTAATCGCCAGGCCGAGCCCGGTGCCCTGGCCGACTTCCTTGGTCGTGAAGAACGGATTGAAGATGTGCGGCAGCGCCTCGGGCGGAATGCCGCGTCCCGAATCGCCGATGATGAGCAGCACCGTCAGGCCGTCATCCGAAACCCGCACCGTCGTATCGATGCGCGGCGGCCGGGTGCCGCTGGCGGCCGCGTACTCGGCGTTGGCCAGGACGTTGACGACCGCCTGCTGCAGCAGCAGCGCGTCCCCGGCGATCGACGGGATCCCCTCACCCTGCGAGCGTGTCACCTCGACCCGCTCGCGCCGCAACTGCGCGGACCGGCTGGCGAGGGACCGCGACAGGACGCGATCGATCCGCAGCCGCACCCGCTTCATCCGGCGCGACCCGGTGAACACCAGCAGGTTGCGGACGATGGTCGCGGCGCGGTCGGCCTCCCTGAAGATCCGCCGCAGGGTCGGCCGGACCGGGAGCGCCTCGTCGGAGGAGCGGATCAGGAGCTCGAGGTGTCCGAGCACGCCCTGGAGCGGATTGTTCATCTCGTGGGCGATTCCGGCGACGAACTGGCCGAGCGAGGCCAGCCGCTCGGACTGCGCCAGCCGCCGCCCGAGCGCCTCCCGCTCGGCTTCGAGCTGCACCTGCGCGCTGACGTCGCGGGCCACCAGCACGCGCCCCACCGGCTCGCGGTCCTGGTTGATGAGCGGGGTCACGGTCGCGGCGAAGATCCCTCCGAGCCGCTCGTCGGTCAGCTGGCGGGTGCGCCCCGCGGGCTCGCCGGCGGCGCGCACCCCGTCCGCCGCCGTCAGCCACGCGCTCATCTCCGGCCCGAGAAACTCACCAACCGGGCGGCCGATCACGCCGCCCGCGTCCCGCCCGACGCGCTCGCCGAACGCGCCGTTCATCTGGACGACGTGCCAGGAGGTGTCGACGACGACGACGAGGTCGACCAGGGAGTTGAAAGTATTTTCCAGGAGGCGGCGCTGCTGGAGGAAGTCCTCGAGGAGCTGGACGTTTTCGACCGCCACTGAGAGCTGGCGGGCGAGCTGGTAGGCCCCCTCCAGCAGCAGGTCGTCGTCCAGCGTCTCGGCCCCCTCGTCGATGACCAGCGTGCCGAGGGCCCGGCGCCAGCCGCGCAGCGGGGCGAGCAGCTGGCGGCCGCCCCCCTCCGACAGCGCCGGGCGCTCGAGCCGCAGCCCGCGCGCCGCCGCGGTGTCGGAGTCGGCCCCGACCCGCAGCCCCGGCGCCACGGCGGGGTCCGACGATCCCGCCAGTACCAGCTCGCGGACCCGCCGTTCGTAGAGCCAGACCGAGCTCGTCCGGGCCCCGAAGACGGCGTTGGTTTCCCCCGCCAGGGCGACCAGGGCATCGCCGACGTTGAGGGTGGAGGAGATGCCGCCGGAAAAGCGGAGCAGCACTTCCTGAATTCGCCGGGTCAGGGCGGCTTCGCGCTCCAGCCGGGCCTGGATTGGGTTGGTGGGACTCATGGAGGCGGACGGGCCGCTCTAGTCTAGGGGGTCTCCACGAAAAGGTAAACTGGGCCGACCGGGAGCCCCACCCCGGCGTCTAAGGGTATGGACGCGGGCAAGAGCGGAAATCCGGATCCCACGGCATGCCGTCAACAGACGAAGAGCTGGTCGCCCTTTCGGTCGGGGGCGATCTGGACAGCTTCAACCAGCTGGTGCTGCGCTGGGAGAGGCCTATCTACGCCCTCGCCTATCGCGTCCTCGGCCGCGAGGAGGACGCCCGCGACGTCGCCCAGGAAACCTTCCTGCGCGCCTTCCGCGCCCTGAAAGGCTTCAAGGGGCAGTCGAAGTTCTCGTCCTGGCTCTACCGTATCGCGCTGAATCTGTGCCGGGACTGGATCCGGCGCGAGCGGCGGGCGCCGGTGTCGCAGGTGCCCGAGGGCATTGACATCGCGGAGCTCGCCGGCGAGGCGGTGTCCTCGGAATCGATTGAGAATCGGCTCGCCCGTCAGCAGCTCGGCCGGGTGGTCGGGCACGCGATGTCGGCGCTGCCGGAAGAGCAGCGCACGGCAATCATCCTGAAGGAGTACCACGGCCTGACCTTCCAGGAGATCGCCGAGCTGCTGGACTGCCCTCTGAGCACGGTCAAGACGCGGCTCTATCAGGGCCTCACGGTCCTTCGGCGCCAGCTCCGGGACGCAGGAGTGGAGAGCACCTTTGGCTCGTAATCACGCGGCCGGACGAATCATCACCCTCGATGTCATCGGATATACGCATGTGTGAAAGCAAAGAACTGCTCGTGTCGTTTCTCTACGACGAGCTCGCGACCGGCGAGCGCCAGGCGTTCGAGCGCCATCTCGCGGAGTGCGTCGCCTGCCGCGAGGAGGTCGACGGCCTGCGTTCGACGCAGCGCCAGCTGGGGCGGTGGTCGCCGCCGGCGCCGGACCTCGGGTTCGAAATCATCCGCACGCCCGCCGCTCCGCTGCCGGCCTCCCGTCCGGCCTGGGGCGGTCTCTGGGGTCTGGCCGCCGCGGCCGTGCTGGTCCTCGCCGCTGGCGCCGCGCTGGCGCACATCGAAGTGCGCTACGGCGCCGACGGGCTGGTGCTCCGTACCGGCTGGGCGCAGACGCCCGCCGCGGCGGTGACGACGACCGCCGTGCAGACGCCCGCGCCCGCGGCTCTGGCGCCGGCGGCCTGGGCGCAGCAGACCGAGGCGCTCGAGCGCCGGATCCGCGATCTCGAGGCCTCGCTCGGCGCGCAGGCGAAGGCCGTTCCGGCGCAGTCCGACGCCGAGGATCGCGCCGTGCTGCGGCGTGTCAGTGCGCTCGTCGCCGAGAGCGAGGCGCGCCAGCAGCGCGTGATGACGACGCATCTCGCCCGGCTCACCCAGGACATCGACGCCCGACGGAAGTTGGATCTGGCGCTCATCGACCAGGGGCTGATGCGCGTCCAGAGCCAGAGCGGCGCGGAGATTCGGCAGTCGCGCGACCTGGCGCAGCGCATGTACCGCGCGACCGCCTATCAACCGAAGTAAGCCCGAGGGAGAGAGATCGTGAGAACAGGGATCGCGCTCGCATTGGCGTTGGGCACGGCGCTGGCCGCACCGGCCGCCGCTCAGACCACTATCAAGCCGGACGCCGAGCAGCAGCGGCGCTTCGACCAGCTCACCGTGATGGAAGGCTCGCTGGCCGGCTCGGTCAGGCTGGCGGCCAACCAGGTGGCCCGCGACATTCAGTCGAGCACGCCGGGGGCCATGCTCTTCAGCGGTCCGGCGCGCGCCAAGGGCTTCATCCTCGACGGCTACGGCCCGTTCTTCTACGTCGAGATCCCCTCGCTCGACATGAACCTGGTGCTGACGATGGAGAGCCTCGAGCGCACCGCCGAGCGCCGCTCGACCCGGTCCAGCCCGATGCAGCCGGTGGCCGACGGCAATCGGCCGCAGGGGGCCGCCGCAGCCGGCCAGGCGATGCCGCCGGAAGCCGACCAGGCGCTGCGCACCGTCGCCGAAGAAGATCCCGTGCAGAAGTATCGCGACGCGGTCCGGCGCTGCCTGATCGACAGCATGCTCGACAACAGCAAGAGCATGAACCTCGCCCCCGGTGAATGGCTGACGATTGCCGCGCGGGGCAGCGAAGCGGGGCTCATCCCGGGAGAGATCTACCAGCTCACGACCATGGTGGTGCGCGTCAAGGGCAGCGATCTGGCGGACTTTCTCGCCGGGCGCATCACCCGCGACGAGGCCCGTCAGCGGGTCGAAGTCCGGCAGTTCTGATCTACAATCCCCGCATGCGGCCGTTCGCCACATTGCTCCTTGCCGCCCTGCTCGCGCCTGCCGCCGCTGGCTGCGGCAAGGCCGTTGACCTCACGCAGGCCACGCATCTCACTGACATCTCGTCCGGCTGGTTCGACGCCGGCGTCAAGGACGGCCAGAACAAGCTCGTCCCCAGCATCACCTTCCGCATCGTCCGCAACCCCGGCACCGACGTCTCCTCGCTGGCGCTCAACGTCGCCTTCAAGATCACCGGCGACCAGGACACGTCCGAAGACGTCTACGTGCAGTCGGTGGACTTCGTCGGTGACGCGACCGCGCCGATCACGGTGCGCTCGAACTTCGGCTACACCGGCGAGCAGCCGCGCGCCGAGATGCTCGCGCACAGCCAGTTCCGCGACATGGAAGCGCGGGTGTTCGCCAAGCAGAG